>PFSJ01000004.1 GCA_002789015.1 candidate division WWE3 bacterium CG_4_9_14_0_2_um_filter_35_11
TGGCAGTTGAAACTATTGATATTGAATCTGCACCTGAAGGACTGGTTGGGTCAAATGTCCACGCACCACAGACGGGGGAGGTTTTATCGATTACAAAATCTTGTGTACATTTTTGAACGTTATTAGATGGATCATACCAATTAAAGTGCATCTGATAGGTGCCATCTGCGACAACCGACCCTGCCTCATTTTTTAAATCCCATGCTTTACTTAGTGTTGTTGATGTATTAGCAGTGTCATTGTTCTGCAATTCTTTAATGTGAGTACCCCCTTGATATATATACACGCCAGTTTTTGCTATCCCGTTTGCGTCACTGGCAGTACCTGTGCCTGTTACACTTGTTCCATTAATTTTATTTGAAGGAGAAAAGGTAGGATCTGTACAAACGGGGGGGGTTGTGTCAGAGGGAGTTTCACCACCACCACCTCCACAATCACATGCACCACAAGAAATACTATAACTACACCCATTACAAGAGTTACCAGACACAGTTGCAACTCCATCTACAGTGCCATTTTCACAAGCTTTAGTACAATTACTTGTACAATATGCTGTCTCTGATTCACAAGTACTAGGAAGAGCACCACTATCACAATCCCCAGTTTCAACACAGCCATATGCAGTACATGCAGCATAAACACCATTTGAAAAAAATATAGAAAAAAAGACAAATGCAACAACAAAAAAAATAGAATTTACATAGTTATTAACTATAAAAGTAAACAAAACAGCAAGAAAATCATTACATATATATTTTCGACTGGACATTAAAATTATTATATACCAATATATAAATTAGAAAAACAAGAAAGTAATGAGTTTTTATTTTTAAAAAACTTAAGGGGATAAAGAAAAATAGCTTTTTAGTTGGCGAAATCAGGTGACCAGCCAAAATACAACTTTTCCACCACGTCGAAACAGGTCACCACAACAAAAACTACTACGAAGACTATATAGACGTTAATAGGTATCAACTGATAAAACTTATTAATAACACTAAAGTTTCTATTTTGAAAAGATGACCACAGGTTACTTAAAAAACCACTGAACATTAAAATCAGTATATAACAATATTTCGTCAAAAAATACTTACAAGAAGGTTTAATTTAAGTGGACAAAAGATCAATATTAAGATTAGTACTAAGGTAGTTTATACCGTTTGCTAACTACCGCTAACACTGCCTGTCAAATCCAACTTCTTATCAACAAGACTTCCAACTATGTTTCCATGTTCATCATATTGAATCGATATTAGTTTATGTTCTATCCTCCCATCCTGTAACCTTACAGTAATTTCAAAACTATAAGTGGATTTTGCAACTACAGACAATTCTTCTGGATTTCCATTTAAATATCCTAATTTTAAAAGCGCTAATATATACTCGGCCTGTTCTCGATCGCACCCAGCTATCCTCATTAAACTAGCTCCAAATTCTGGCAAATTAAAATTTCCTGAATATATCGGGAAATCATTTTGTTCATCCTGAACTACAAGCGCAGATTTGGTTTTGTCCCAATTAAGAAGTAAAAAATCGGTACTCGAAGCATTAACAAAATTTATAGTTGCATCTTCTGGCATCAGTGATATTCCAATCGTTTCCAAAACATCATCTTGTCCCTCGTAGTGCGTTACACCATGTGTCACAGCAATGATTACTGGTTTTCCATATTGGTCAAAATAAAATAATGGACCCCCAGAATATCCCCTGTCACCAGTTACTGAACTTTCCCGATTTCCAACTTGCTTAAAATACATTTTCGAATTAAGGCCATCCATCTCATAACGATCTAACAACATTTCACGAATTTCCCGAATTACACTTTGACCTTGCTGTTGTGCCGAGACAGGAAAACCAACCTGATAGATTGTTACCGCATTTTTAATTAGATAATCAAGCAATTCCACATCTACAGGGGCGTAAAGCATTTCCGAATCATCGGTGCCTACAGACGGAACAAGTAATAGGGCTGAATCAAATTGGCTTTTCGGACCAACTCGACGATCTGCAGCTAAATAAGATTGTCTTAATAAATTCCTATTCATTGCTACGGTGGTCCCTTGTATCGTTGCCAAACTATCAGCGGAAATCCCATCGAAACAATGTGCAGCAGATTGATGAACATCATATTCAAGCCCATCTAATAAAATTTTCCCTGTAGTAAATGCAGCGCATCTATTTTCTATTCCACCATTCCGTGTAACCACAATGCTAGACACGGTTTTAGCAACTTCAAGTAGTTGCTCTTTAACTTCTTGGGAAACATCTCCAACTATCTGGTCTTCTGATTGTCGATTAGTAACCAGGCCAAAACCCTCGAGAATAGGAGCAATTGGAACACCTGGAATATTTATATTTTCTGGAGGCAAATATTCTAGACTCATAATGAAATTATTAAACCATTTACATCAATCATCTTTGCTAGATTATACTATGGGGCTACAACTTACGTCAATTGAGTGTACAGGCCAGCATTTTAAGCTAAAACCCTATCTCGCCACAACAATTACTTCGCCAAGTTATTTTACAGTTAGCTTCGGCTGTGTATTTGTTCATCGACCTCAATCTATCATTCCGCCCCAAATAAAGTCGTCGAATGTACTTGGCATGTTTTTACCGATAAGTCTGTACTTAGAGGTTTTTATTTTTTCAGCATTTCGTGAAAGTTTTATAAGATCTGTATCAACCGGGGTCTCTTTAATTTCAAAAGCATAATCATCATTTAAAATAAAACCTATTTCTGAATTATCATCTGCAAAATACGTCAACTTTCTTCCAAATACATTTTGATTTGCATGTAAAAACAGTTGGTGACAAAGGGTATTTTCAAACTTTGCCCCAACGGAAAGATCATAATTGATATTTGCTATACCTGTATCAACAAAATACAACTTCGGAGACATCCTAAACCTTACATCAGCTGATTTGCTAAATGGCTGAATTAACCTTATAAGATAAGTTTGTTCCATAAATGCTAGATACGAATCGATAGTCTGCCTAGTTATACCCAATATTTTTGACAGCTGGCTTACATTTATCTTGTTTCCTATTCGTCCTGCCAATAACTCAACTAATTTTGCAAACTCTTTTACAGATCTAAATTCTGATAAAATTTGTACATCTAAATTGATATAAGAGCTAAAAATCATCTCTAACTGCTTCTTTTTATCTTGCAAATCGCTTATTAAAACAACCTTGGGAAGCCCACCAAATTCAGTATACTCTTGGTACAATTGCCCTAATTTTTGGTAAGCAAATTTAGAAAATTTAGCACTGTAGCTAAATTTAGGCAATATATAGTCCTCTTGCCTAAAACGCAAAAACTCACTAAAAGATAACGGATAAAGCTCATAGATTATTTTTCTTCCAGCCATTGATTCGCTAAATAGATTTTTTAAGTAATACGAGCTTGACCCAGTAATCAAAAATTTAATGTTGTAATGATCGTGTAAATACTTAACAATACTTGGTAGTTCTGGCAAAAGCTGAATTTCATCAACCGCTATATACATCTTTTGTGATATATCTAACCCAAGGTTTTGAAATTCCTGAATAAGGGAATCATAGTCTGAAACTAAAAACAATTTGCGATTGCTAATATTTTCAAGATCAAAATAATACTTATTTTCTGATTGAATTTGAGATAATATCCATTTTATAGTTGTAGTTTTACCAACCTGCCTTGCACCTGTTAAAACTAAAACCTCGTCTTTCTCAATTTCTTTTCTTAATAATTCCCAAATATCCCTAGTGAACATATAACTTCCATTGTACAATAACGGCAGATTTTTGCAAAGTACAGTTAGCAACTATAGCCAATAACTGCATACTACCTCGCCACGACAATCACTTCTCCTGTTATTTCATCCTTTGCTCAATCTATCATTCCTCCTCAAATAAAGTCGGCATGCGAGCATTCCCGACTTGCCACCAAAACACGATTAGTGATAATACCACTTGGCGGTCCACTGTAAATCGTAAATATGGACAACAATAGATTTATTGACCTTAATCCTTGGATTATGTAGGTCACCTCACCACAATAATTATTTCTCGGATAATTTTATCGTTTGCCTCAATATTATTATCATGATTTATTATAAAAGCGTCTTAAGTATTAGGTTCATAGGACAATATTGATGCATTTTCGTCCTGCAGCCAAGACCTAACGTTGCTTTAGTAAATGTCTTCGTGAGTGCCAATGTCTAGCAGATTCATTAAATCACCTTTAAGTTTAAAGATAACCCTAATGTTCATATCTATTGATATACTCCATACATTATCAAACCTGCCAGTAATTTTATGTAACCTAAGTGATGGATGATTCAAGTCGTTAATTGCCAACCACAATTTACCTTTAACCTTACTATTGAGTTGCGGATTATTTTTAATAATCTTTTTATACCTTCTTATATAGTAAGTTGAAGCTTGTATCTTCATACATACTTATCCAAATCGTCTAAACTCTTAAGCTCAAAGGATCTACCAGCATTGTATTCTTCCATCGCCTCGGCAACTCTTTTTTCGAGCTTTGCGGAAGCCTTAAAGGTTGGAACATCAGACAAAATAGATTGTTCTACAGCCTTTGAAATAAGGAATTTCACATATCTAGAAAGATCATAACCAAAAACATCAGCTTTGGTTTGCAAAATAGACGCTTCTGGTTTAGTTAACGTTAATTGTATTTTAGTCATAGTTAGATTGTAGTTAGACATAACGGCCTTGTCAATAAAACCGTCTTATCTCGCCACGACAATTACTTCGCCAATAATTTGACTGTTTGATCAAAGGTTATTTCGAAGCTCATTTCCCAAGTTGTTTTTAAAGTCTCTAATTATCTGCCAGTGGCTTTTTGGCAGAAATTGCTTTAATTCTTTTTCAAAATCAATGTTTGTTTTCTCTAACACGTCCAGTATCTCAACTAGAATGCTCTTTGCTTTAACAGGCAACAGATTTTTACGTAATACAAAGTAGATGTCAAAAAAATCTCTTGGCTTTTGCCTGTCTAATAGTGCTTGAACTTTTTCCCAAATCAGCTGTTCTGTAGATAAATTCACAATAGTATATGGAATCAAAAAATCACTTGCGATTGTAGTCACGTCGCCTTTCAAACGTTTTTCACGCTCTGAAACATTGAATTCAATTAAAATTAGTTCTTGATTTAACAAAAATTGCAGATGTGCAAGATACCCACCTGTAGTTTTCTTAGACTCAATTACCTCAACTTTAATTCCTTCTCGTTGAATTTCTTGTAAAGAATCTAGCAAAATGCTTTCCAAATCGTTTAAATTGTTAAGTGAAGTACTAAAATCCAAGTCTTCAGAAAACCTTGGACTTCCGAAAATTAGTCTTAATGCTGTTCCTCCTTTGAAAAAAAGCCTGCTTGTTTGAGGTTGTTGATAAAAATAAGACAAGAAAACGTGTTGAATATACTCTCTACGCACATTTAATTCGGTCGTTTGTAACTTGCTAGCCAATGTTTTAATGGCATCTAGTGACATCATAATATAGTTTTCAAAAGATCAGTAACATTCTTGCTAGATCGATTACCATAAAGACTAACATACTGAAAAACCTTGTCTTTATTGATCTTGTTAACATTAATAATTAATCGATCATTTTTAGGTATCCTGTTTAACATTACAAAATAGAAATAATCTACCAAAGCTTTCTCGGATTCGGCAATCAGTATAGATTTATCCTGATTTTTAATCAAAGCGTATCCTGTAAAAGCTTCTCTTTTGATTGAATGATAAAAAAAGACTTTATCGTGAACAGTAAAGGTTCTAGTTGGTTTTGTCGTTGCAGACGTAACTGTGTACGGCATTTCAGGAATTATTCCATAGTAAGCTAAGGCGTATTCGAATGAAATATAAGAAGGTTTATACAAAGCATTCGCAATTTCTTCTTCACTAGGCAAATCAGTATTTAAAGTATAAAGCCCTTGCTTTAAACGCAGTAAAAAACCATCTTTAGCCTGTCTTTCAAGAAAATATTTCGTCTTGGAAGAAGAAATTTGAAATGTTCTCGAAAAAATATCTGGTGTAAATATATTTATATTCCTTTTTTTTAGTTCTTCTCGCACCTCAATCGGTTTCATTAAAGTATACATATCTACACTTTAATGAAATGCGGATATCCTGTCAACATGACAACAATCTTACCTCGCCACGACTATTACTTCTCCAGTTATGCCACTGTTTTCGCCTGCCGCGTATTTGTACGTTCCTAGGTAGTCGAATTGTTGCGAGAATGCTTTTTCGTTTTCGATTGGCAATAAATTCCCCCATTCGTTTTCACCTTTTATTGTTAAGTCGGCAACCGCTCGGTTTCTCCAGGTTACTAAATCACCTTGAAATATTGTTATGCTTTCTGGATCAAATTTTTTCCCATCGAAAACAACAAAGTAATTTTCTGGATTTTGGCTTTTTGCAATTTCTTCAAATTTAGCCTTTGTTTCTGGATCATAAATATTTGGAGCGTTAACAATATTTGGAGATTCTTGCTTTAATTCGTCATATGTTTTTTTAGTCGCACTTTCTAAAAATTCTTTTGTTGGAACATTTGGATCTACTTCAGCTTGATTAGTTTCTGAAGTACCAGGGACAATATTTTTGCCTCTTATAATTCCAAAATAAACAACTACTCCCGCAATCAACAAAAATACACTAAATATCGTTACGGCTTTCATTTTGTCTTTCATAATAAAATTAAAACTAATTTAACTCAACATTACCTAAAGAAACAACAGCCTCATCAAACACAGACGGCAACTGGCTAAAGTATCTATAAACAGCAATATTTCTTTGAACAGAACCAGAGATACCTTTGGATTGAATCAGATAACCAGATTGTGTTCCCTCTACACCTGTATCAGAAACAGTTATAGACATACTTGTGTAAAGAGGCCTAAATCTAACAAGACTTACTCCAACTGTTGATAAATCAGAAATTGTACAAACACCATTTGTTGGGCTCAAAGAAGTAAAATCGTTTGGAGCATCAGATGGGCTCCCACAATGATACATTAACCTTTGTACCGAATCACTTTTGTACAAATAAACGGCCAAAGATGCATTTACAACTGAATTATTTGTAAACTGTATGTCTATCTTTTTACCACTACCACTATTCACATTTATTTGCTGAACTGAATTTTCTGAAAGACTTGGAATAAAAACCTTGTTGTCACAAAGGGGATCAGAGTTGCTACACGGATAATTTGTAATTGTTACATTATATGTACAATTATCGATTTCATAATCCCCAGTATCTTCAGTCGTAAGAGAAGTAGGAACACTGCCACCAGACTCTTCCGCAGAAGTTATTTCAGACAAAGCTCTTTCAGACCCTGCTTCTGAACATGCTTGAGCCTGATCAGACTGCGTTGAATAAACGGTTTCCTTAAGATTCAAATTTGATTGAGTGATACTAGAAATGGCAACCCCAAGAGCCGTAACCATTGTTACAATGACTATAATTAATGCTGCTTGACCTGATTTATGCTTTATCATCATTTTTAATATGTACCCCTAACTGTAATAAAACTTTGGAACGTTTTTGAAATATTCCAATTCCCACAACTTGAATTACTTACAACCATTGTAACAGTTATATGAGCAGGATTTCCAGGTGAAACTATAAAGTCTAAACTTGTTATGTTAACGCCATTTACGCTATCGTTTGTAAGTTTCTTTGAGTCAGTATAGCTACCATCACTTGATGCGTATACAAAATTATTTGTAACAGTAGCACCATTACATGAGACAGAAACACCACGCTGACCAATATACAAAGAAGTTGATCCCTGGCCCAAAATAAGTTCATCAGAACCAGAAGGCCCACTTCCAGAGCATGTAGAAGAAGCACTGTTTTTTACGCAATTTGCAGACAAAGCTTTAACTGCCATTTTTTCAATATAGCTCATTGTATATTCACCGTTTCTTTCTACTTCAGCGATAACTTTTTGTCTTTGGGAAGACTTAATAACAGAAAGCAAAACGCCTGCGGTTATAGAAAGAGCAACGCCTAAAACTCCAATTGAAATCAAAAGCTCAATTAAAGTAAATCCATTATGTTTATGTTGTTTCATTTTATTCACCGTTTACTCAAAACAGTACTAATAACCACTTTCTTATATCCACCTTCACCACCAGTTTCAAGCCACTGTGAGGTTACGGTAATTTTTTTCATAGTAGCTATTCCTGCATATGTGGAAATTTCGATCTTCCTTTCAAAAGAGTTTGAAGCACCTAACGAAATAGAATCCCATGAATTACAATCAAGAAGAGAAGATACTCCAGTAGGAGATCCTGCATCAATTTTATAACAACCGTCTACTAATGCATCAAAACCAAATCCATCTCTAAGATACCTAATAGCTTCAATTCCAGATGAAGACAATTTTTCTGCTTGAGCTCTTCTCGAAGACGACGTACTAGTTTTAACAGAGACAGATCCTAAAACTACTAATGCAAAAAGCACCATAACGGCAAGTCCAATTGCCAAAACAACTTCTATTAAAGTTTCTCCACGATTTAATTTCATATTTTATTCAACAACCATTTTGCCTGTTTCATATACTCTTATCGTTTTGCTTTCTGTACCAAAATTTACAACAATATCTTGGCTTGCTCCAGCTGTTCCTGAAATTCTTTTCCCAGTTAATCTTTCGAATTCAATTGTACAAACGACACAACTAAAAGTAGATCCTGTGCCTGAAAGCGTTGACGTTTTAGAAGTACCAGAAGTACCATCGGTAAATAAAGGTTTAACAACATAGGTAGCTGTATTATTCGTTGGAATAATTTGCCAATTCGCATCTTTACCAGAAACAACAACCCCGTCAATTGCCTTACTTCTGGCGGATCTAATATTTTCCGCAAAAATATCTACATTATTTTGAAAAGTGCGTCGATCTGCAAAATTGCCAAAAGAGGGAAGGGCAGCAACAGTTAAAATGCCCATAATTCCAACAACAATCAAAACCTCAATAAGAGTAAAAGAATTAAGATTATTGGACAGTCTCACAAAAGAATATTAGCATAAAATTTTAGAAAGAATTTGTTAAACAATAATCTCCAGTACCACCAGCTCCAGTAGGAGTACACGTTGTTGCTCCATTCAATTGATCTGCACCAGATTCGAGTTTTGCACATAAGTTAAATGTTTGATATGGAGAAACCGAAGTGTAGCAGTACGCAAAACCAGATTTTGGATCTGCAGGAATTGACTGAATATATTTGGGAGAACCAGCAAGTGGCAAAGCAGAAACCGAATTTCCGGATTGGGTCGCAGGATATGCATTATTATCCGCATAGTATTGCTCCAATGCACTTGATATCAAAGCCAAGTCTTTCTTTCTATTTGAATCACGGGCTTTGGCAAATTGTGTGTTTGGATTTATAACAACAATCACCAAACCAGATAAAATCCCTATAACTCCAACAACAATCAAAAGCTCAATTAAAGTGAAGGCGAGGCGGTGAGGTTGGGCAGAGAATCTGGGCATTTACTTAGAACAGACTAACATAACAGAAAAAAACTATCAACATACCGCATACTGCACAGCACAAAAACTCCCATGTCGTTTGTTTGACTTTTTCGTAATTCATTGATAGCATGATTACGTTGGTTAACCGCAAGGTTTATTCGGCTAAACCCAAGCCGACGGCCAACATCTTTATTCAGTATCATCCCTGTTGTGCATTTCTCTTTCAAGATTTTTGTTTTGGGCATTGATAATACCAAATTTATCCTTCTTTTTTCAATCACTGCCTCAAAAGCCCAATATTTATATAGTTTTCCAGCTCTCTCGTATTCATTTTCCTCCTGCCAAAATGTAGCACGTTTTAGTAAGTCTATAGCACTGGGTAAAAGTCGGATGTTTGTTTCTATTCGTTTCGAGTCCCGTTGGCTTCTATTCCCTTTAAAAATTAAATATTTATCCCTTTTGCATTAAATATTATTTCACCATTATCAAATGCTGGACATAAAACGCTTTTGGTCTTGTCAAATATTTTTCTTATTTGGTCTTTGTAGCTAATTTTCATATCGGGTTGAAAATTCAAAACACTCGTACTAAATAATAACACTATCCATGCACCCATGAATTTAGAAATGCGAATACATAAACTTGGACACTCTAATCTTTGTTTGTATTTTGGTGGAAAAACTCGCGACAAAGCCTCCAATTAATTAAGCATGAACATCATAAAATACAACCGGCTCCTTGAGTTAACCTTTGAGGATCTCCTGAAACAATATCGTATGCACAAGTAAATTCGCATGCTACGGTTGAACCAACACCTGCTGGCAAGGTTCCGGTTACGGAAATTACATTTCCTGTTGCCGAAACATCATAAGTTGATGTAGAAGGGGAGTCTACTGGATCAATTCCACCAATTTTAGTCATGTCATTACATTTTAAAGGATCATATGTAGTTTGGGCACATGAAAAAAGGCCTAAACAAAGTTTATTCGTATTCGCTTGCAAAACTGCCTCCGCAGACTTTCTTTGTTGTGCGGCTGGATTTAAAACAACCAAAATAACACCAGCCAAAATACCAATAATAACAATAACTATCAAAAGCTCAATTAAAGTGAAGGCAGAAAACTTTGACATCTTTAAAAATAAATATGTACTAAAAATACATTAACACAAAGATGGGAAAAACAAAAAAGGGCCCCAGTTTCCCGGGGCCTTTTCGGATTGCTAAATCAGATAGCAAACTAAGCTAGTAACAATTTACCAGCAACCTGCATCAGGAAGCAATCTAGTAGCAGTCCCTGCTCCGAAATCAAAACTACAACTATAGTTACAAGCTGTTGAATCTGTTTTTGGCACACCAGCAGTAGCTGACAAAGTTCCTGTTATTGTAACAACATTTCCGGAAATAGCAGAAGCGAAAGTTGAAGCAGCTGGAATACCAGTAGGATCAGCAGCGCCAATTAAAGCTAGTGTCGTTGCAAAAGTCGCACTTCCACAATTTCCGGCAGTTGCCGTAGTCGCCGCGCATGAGTTTAATGCTAAACAAAGCTTATTTGTATTAGCTGAAAGGACTGATTCAGCAGACTTTCTCTGTTGTTTGGCTGGGTTAAGTACTACCAAGACTACACCGGCTAAGATTCCGATGATAACGATAACTATAAGTAACTCGATAAGGGTAAACCCTTTTCTTCCGAAGCGGACAGGAAATGTATTCATTCTTCGTACTTTTTATCGAGGAAGGCTATTTATCATAACAATCCTAGATACAAATTAATTAAATTAAAACCAACTAAATAACTAATCGTAAACCCAAATATTAGAAAAGGCCCAAACGGTATAGTTTGCGTTATCCGCTTCCTTCCCCTTATAACGAGTATTACCCCAACAATTGCCCCTGTCAAGAAGGAGATAAAAAGCATAACTAAAGATAATGTTGGACCTAAAAAAAGTGCCAATATTCCAGATAAATAAATGTCGCCTTCACCCATAGCTTTGCCCTTTGAACCCAAATATAGGATGCCGAAAAATGCGGAGGTTATAAGGGCTGCCCTGACATGATCCCAAATCGGGAAGTACATAAGGGCAGCCCCAATCAGATACGTCCCAACCAACAGATAAAGATATATATCCGGAATAACATAATACAAAAGATCCGTAAAGACGATCAGGATTAAAACCAGTAAAACTAAAGCAAAAAACAAAGCTTGCAATAATGGATAGCTCGCAAAAATAAATCCTGCACAGATCGCTGTAAAAAATTCTATAACAATATGTATTGGCGGAATACTTTTTTTACAGTATCTACATTTTCCTTTTAGAAACAAAAATGAAAAAACCGGTATCAAATCCATCATCGAGAGTTCATGCTTACATGAAACACAATAAGACCTTCCCTTAACAAATTGCTCCCCTCGATAAACACGTTCAATTACGACATTCAAAAATGATCCAATAAAAAGAAAAAAAATAAAAGCAATTAAAAAGATAATTAAAACCATTTATCGTCCCGCTTCCAACTTTTTAATTCGTTCTTCGTGGTCACAAATGAGATCCTGATTTCTTTTTGCGATACTAGTTGATGCGACTTGCTCTACCTCTATGTCCATTGTTCTAGAAACCATAGAATCCTTATATCCTAAAAGATCAATTCTCATATCTGCAAACATGGGCTCAAGACTTCTAATAATGTCTTCTTTGAAAAAGTCGAATTTAAAATCAATATGCTTTTCTAATCTATCAAATCTTTCTTCATGGCTATCTAATCTTTCGTTAATATTGACTAATTGTTTATCAATCTGGTTAAAACGCTCATCAATTTGTGTAAAACGTATATCATGATCATCTAACCTTTCTTCGATTTTATCTAGTCGCGCCTCAATTTTATCTAACCTTACTTCAATTTTATCCAAACGGGATTCTATTTTCTCAAATCGTACATCCATATAGCTAATTAAAACCGATAGCTTTTCATCTAGATATTCAGTCGTTAAAGGCGTCTGCTTTTGGCTTTTCATGCAAGTATTCAACCACACATTTTCATTGCTATCAAGCGAGAAATGTTAAATTTTTCATTAAAAAGATCTAAACTTTGCATGGCCAAAAGAAGATCATTCTGGCACGCAAATATGTGTGCCTGGAGTTGCACTAGCTCCACTTGAATTCTGATAGGCTTGAGATAAAAAAGCCTGCGACGCAGGAACAAAAC
Organism: candidate division WWE3 bacterium CG_4_9_14_0_2_um_filter_35_11; assembly: GCA_002789015.1. Lineage (GTDB taxonomy): Bacteria > Patescibacteriota > WWE3 > 2-01-FULL-39-13 > 2-01-FULL-39-13. The sequence goes on from PFSJ01000004.1 coordinate 12,696, forward strand.
AAATATGGACAACACTTGATGAATCCAAAGTCACAATAAATGAAGAAATATTTGAACCGCTTGCAAAACTAGAATCGACTTCGCCAACAGCAACCAAACGGTTCAACCAGCAAGATGAAACAGTCGAAGCCCCATTACTAGAAGGCGCACTACAATTAGAAACAGAACCCCATGGATACACACCATTATATGAAACAAAATATCTATTTACTGCCGATAAAAGGGCGGCACTATCTGTTTTCTTAGTTCCATCCCTCGCTTTTCCAGTTTGTTCTTTTGGATTTAAAGTCACAAGGATAACACCTGCTAAAATCGCTAAAATTGCAATCACAATACTAACTTCTATTAACGTAAGACCTTTAAAAAATTTCATTCTCAGCAACATAAACGAAGTATATCACTTAGAAATAATAGGGAAGTTGATCAAAAAACTTTCAATCCCCATCGACACATTAGCATTATTTGACCTTATTTTTTCAACTACCTCCATAAGATAAATCAAATTCTCTTGGCAAGCTTTTGTACTCAAATTAATTGAGTTGCCATTCTTACCTAGTGAGTCCAAAAGCATATTCCTTAAAAACATCTGCCAATTTTTCAAAAACTCAACCGCAAATACTCTATCCTTAAATTTTGACTTGCTACTTGAAAACCAGTCGAACCTTTCCCCAATATCCATACTTATAACTTCAATAAACTCATCAAATGAGTCGCCAGAAGAAAAAGAAGTGGAGGATTTTTGTGGATTTTTAATCCTCGTGATAATGCATCTAGATAAAACTGTATCAATTAAATTTTTTGGATTATCAACTGATAAAACAATTTGAAGATATTCCGGAGGCTCCTCTATTAATTTGAGCAAAGAATTTTGAGCCTCAACAGTCATTAATTGGGCATCCTTAATTATGGCGACTTTTTGAGTTGAATTAAGTGGGCGCAGGCTCGCGAACTTTATAAGTTCGCGAGCCTGCGCAATCGATATTTTTTTCCCACCCTCTGATTCAATTAACATAGAATTACCATCTATCTCGGATAGCTTATAATTCTCTGTAATAAAAGCGTCTCTTGATTCTTTATTTTCTGACGTGATAATTAACGTTTGCATAATTAATCCCTATGATATACTGAACCTAGAGATCATGTCGACAAACACTGCCCAAACGTTAGAAGACTTATTGCTCGCTGATGGACTTATTAGCAAGCACCAATACGAAGAAATCAAAAACGAAAAACTTCGTTCTGATAAATTAACCAAACAAATAATCCTTGAAAACCAATACATAGATGAAACTCAGCTTGCAATGGAATCATCAAAGCTTGAAGGAATTCCATTTATTGACCCGCTTAACCTTTCGATTCCACCTGAAACCGTTCAATCAATTCCTGAAGAAATGGCAAAGAAATATACAATCATTCCTATTGAAAAAAACGAGAACACACTTGGCATCGCAATGGCCGATCCTCAAGATTTATTAATTATTCAATTTCTCGAGAGAAGCTTAAAACTTAAAATAAAGCCATACACCAGTACAAGAAGTGCCATATTGGGCGCGATAGATAGGGAATATAGCAAAAGCCTTGGGAAGGATGTAAATAAAGCCATTGAACAAGCAACAGAAACTTCGACAAAAAAAATGACGGAAAGTTTGCAAAATATTGATCAAGCAAAACAAATTATAAAAGTTTCACCGGTTGCCCAAATAGTTAGCGTTATCATTGAATACGCTGTTAAATCCGGTGCATCTGATATTCATATAGAACCTTTTGAAACAGGCACTAGAATAAGATATAGAATTGACGGAATTTTACAAGAGAAATTCCCACTACCAAAAGAAATTCATAATTCAGTAGTTGCAAGAATAAAAATCCTTGCAAATATGCCAATTGATGAAAGACGAAAACCTCTTGATGGTAAATTTAGAGTTATTTTTGGTGATTCTAAAACTGATTTACGCGTTTCAACACTTCCAACCATTTTTGGTGAAAAAGTTGTTATACGTCTTTTGAAAGATCAAAAAGCTGTATACACATTAAAAGGCCTAGGAATATGGGGAAATGCACACAACGTTTTCAACAAAGCACTTAAGCAAACAACAGGAATAATTTTAGTGACTGGGCCAACTGGATCTGGAAAAACGGTTACATTGGCAACTGCGCTATATAAAGTTAACTCAATTAAAGTAAATATAATTACACTTGAAGATCCAGTTGAAATAAACATTCCCGGAGTTAATCAAGTCCAAATAAATATAAAAGCGGACCTTACATTTGCAAACGGATTAAGATCTATATTAAGGCAAGATCCAAATATTATAATGGTTGGAGAAATTAGAGATGGTGAAACTGCTAGGCTTGCAATTCAAGCAGCACTTACTGGACACCTTGTTTTGGCAACACTTCACACAAACTCTGCTGCGGGTGCAATTCCAAGACTTACTGATATGGGAATCGAAAGTTTCTTCTTGGCATCGACAATAAATGCCGTTTTAGCACAGCGCCTGGTAAGAAAAATTTGCGAAAACTGCAAAGAAGAATATGAACCAGAAGAAAATATAAAAAAGGATATTCAAGAAACCTTGGGTGAAAAATTAATAAAGATTGGACAAGGCCACAACCCATTTAGTGACGTATATACTGATGAAGATGTTCCTATTAATAATCAAATTCAAAAAGAAACACAGGCAGAATTTGATATAAATAAATTAAAACTTTATAGGGGGAAGGGCTGTGAAAAATGCAACCAAACTGGATATAAAGGAAGAATCGGGATATACGAAGTATTAGAGGTAAATAATGAAATCCAAAAGCTTGCTGAAAACAACGCGATTACTGATGATATTGAAAAACACGCAAAGGATAATGGCATGATAACGCTCGTCCAAGATGGTTACCTTAAAGCATTATGGGGAATAACAACAATAGATGAAGTACATACAGTTGCAGATGAATAAAGAAAGGAAAAAACATGTCCAAAGAATATTTAATTGACGAACTTTTAACAAAAATGATAAGTGAGAAGGCGGAAGACCTGCACTTAAGTGCAGGTCTTCCGCCGACAGCGCAAATCGCAGGCGATTTGCGCCCACTTCCTGGATTTGGCGTTTTTGACAAAGAAGAAACAACTTATTTAGTAAGCCAATTATTTACAGAAGAACAAATCGCCATACTCTATGAAGAAAAAGAGTTAAATTCTCTTTATGAAATGGATGATAAATCACGTTTCAGGGTCAATGCATATTTCGAAAAAGGTAGACTTGCTGTTGCCATAAGATTAATTCTGTCACATATTCCTACACTCGACGAATTAAATTTGCCGCACATTTTGTATGAATTTTGCAAACTTCCGCAAGGTCTTGTAGTTTTATCTGGAGCATCTGGTATGGGAAAATCTTCAACAGCCGCCGCCATGATAAATTGGATAAACCAAAATCGAAGCGTCCATATTGTAACAATAGAAGACCCAATAGAATATATTTTTGAATCAGACAAATCACTAATTCATCAAAGAGAATTATACGTAGATACGTTAAGTTGGACACATGCTCTTAAAGCATCATTAAGGGAAAGTGCGGATGTAATTTTTATTGGAGAAATCCAAGACACAGAAACAATGTTGCTTGCCATTACAGCTGCAGAAATGGGACACCTCGTAATAACTTCACTTCATTCATACTCAACAGTACAAACAGTAGATAGAATTGCGGGAATGTTCCCAGAGCAACAACAATCTCAGGTAAGAATGCAATTGGCATCAGTCGTCGAAGGCATAATAAATCAAACATTGGTACGAGGCGTTGATTCAAGTAAAAGATATCCTGCTGTTGAAATAATGATTGCAAACTCTGCGATAAGAAATACGATTCGCGAAGGCCATTCACACTTTTTACACAATTTAATTAACACAAGCGGAGACCTCGGAATGATTACTATGGAAAAATCACTTGCCGAATTAGTAATAAACGGAAAGGTTAATTTAGAAGATGCGTTAACAAAATCAACAAACACAGATGAAATTATTAGATATACAAAAATCCGATCAAAATGAAATTCATATATAAGGCCAAGCTAAATGATGGAATAAGAGAGAGTAGCGGTACAATTGATGCCCCAAATAAAAATTTGGCAATAGCAAAACTTAGGTCTTCTGGCCTATTTGTTTATTCATTAAAACCAATCAAGGAAAAAGGTAATGGTTTTAATCTCTTTTCACTCCTCGAAGGAATTTCCCTTTCTGAAAAAGTAAAATTCACAGACCAAATGGCAAGCATGTTAAACGCAGGGCTTCCGATAACAAAATCACTTGAAATACTTTCGACACAAACAAAAAATAAAAAGATGGGGCAAATTTTACAAAATATTTTAAACGATGTTGAGGGTGGTGCACCACTTTCCAAGGCTATGCAAAATCAAGGCACTATTTTTTCTCCAAGCTATATAAGTTTGTTAAGAGCAGGCGAAGCATCGGGAAAAGTCGATGAAGTAATGAGAAGACTTGCCGACACACTAGAAAAACAACGAGAATTTGGCAGCCGTGTCAAAGGCGCCATGATTTACCCAGGAATTATCACTTCTGCAATGTTCATGGTCTTCTTTTTAATTGTAATTTTTGTCATACCTAAAATGTCTGCAATTTATGATTCGTTTAACATTGACTTACCATTTATGACAAGAGCATTAATTGCACTTTCTGATTTTTTAATAAAATTCTGGTGGATAGCCATATCATTGATTCTCGCTTTTATTACAGGGATAAGAATGTTTTCAGCGACAAATGAAGGTGAAACTATCTTTTCGACAATAAGTTTAAAACTCCCAATATTTGGTGAAATAGCAAGACAATCGGCAATTGTCGAACTAACAAGGACACTTGGGCTTTTAGATGAAGCAGGCGTACCAATTATAGAAGCCTTAGCAATTTCAAAAAACTCAATGAAAAATAGACTTTTTAGAAACTCGATAGACCATTTTATTGATGATGTGAAACACGGTTTACCTCTATCTCAATCAATTGACAAAGAAAAGATTTACCCACAAATGGTTGCACAAATGCTAGTAGTCGGTGAAGAAACTGGGACCGTAGGTGAAAGATTAAATGGATTAGCAAAATATTATGAAGGTGAAGTTGATAAGGTCGTAAAAAATCTATCAACAGCAATGGAACCTTTGATAATGCTTATGCTTGGCGTAATGGTCGGGGTTTTGATCATTTCAGTAATTATGCCTATTTATCAACTTACATCCCAATTTTAGCAAGCTTCTGATTATCTTTCTATGGTAGAATTATCGGAATATGGCATCAGATATAACTAATAAAGGTCAGTACAGCGAAGAGAATATTGAAGTTTTAGAAGGACTTGAACCGGTACGCGTGAGACCTGGAATGTATATCGGGTCAACAGACATACGTGGACTACACCACACTACAAAAGAAATAATCGATAACTCCGTTGATGAGGCAATGGCTGGCTATGCCAGAAACATTGTAATAACTATACAAAAAGATAACTCGATTATAGTAAGCGACGATGGAAGAGGAATTCCAGTTGGTATAAAAAAAGAATATGGCGTTTCTGCTTTAGAGCTTGTAATGACTAAACTTCACGCCGGAGGTAAATTTGGCGGAAGTGGATATAAAGTCTCAGGCGGACTTCACGGAGTCGGAGCTTCAATAGTAAATGCTCTTTCAACTGAATGCATAGTAGAGGTAAGAAAAGATGGAAAACTCTACTATCAAGAATACGAGAAAGGAATAAGAAAATCTGATTTAAAACAGGTAGATATCAGCAAATCAACTATTAATCCGGAATCCGTTTCATCACAAACAAACGGGACAACAACATACTACAAACCAGACCCGACGATCTTTGAAACAATTGAATTTGACTACAAAACGATAAGACAACAAATCAGAACTTTTGCTTACTTAACATCTGGCCTGAAATTTAAATTTATCGACAAAAGAAACGACACAATAGAGACCTTTTATTTCGAAGGAGGACTTAGAGCTTTAATAAGTTCAGTAAATAGACACAAAAATGTAATGCATCCAAACATCTTTTATGCTCACAAAGAAATGGATGAAATTGATGTCGAGATAGCTTTTCAATACACGGATTCGTTCGCAGCAAATGAGCTTTGTTTTGCCAATAATATTAGAACAACAGAAGGAGGAACACATTTAACTGGCTTTCGAAGCGCATTAACAAAATCAATAAACGATTATGCAAAGAAAAACAATTTATTCAAAGATGATGAGAAATTATCTGGAGATGACACAAGAGAAGGAATAAATGTTGGAATTTCAGTAAAAATACCATCAAATAAAATTCAATTTGAAGGACAAACAAAATCAAAACTTGGAACATCAGAAGCAAGAACTGTTGTCGAAATAATAGCAAAGGAAACTCTAGATCAATTCTTTGAGGAAAATCCACACGACGCGGAAGGGATTATTGGGAAAAGTATACTTGCGGCGCGCGCCCGCAAAGCGGCGCGCGCCGCACGTGACGCAGTCATCAGAAAAGGGGTGCTCGAAGGCTCCGGCCTTCCGGGCAAACTTGCAGATTGTCGTACCAAAGATGCAACAAAAGCAGAAATCTTTATAGTAGAAGGAGACTCCGCCGGAGGTTCAGCAAAACAAGCTCGTGACAATGAGATTCAAGCAATTCTTCCGCTTTTTGGAAAGCCATTAAACACGCAAAGAGCACGAATAGATCAAATTGTAAAAGATCTTAAATTTAAACCACTAATTCAAGCAATTGGAGCAGGAATTGGTGATTTGTTTAATTCAAAAAATACTAGATATCACAAAATAATTATTATGGCTGACGCCGACGTCGATGGATCACATATCCGAACTTTGTATTTAACTTTCTTTTTCAGACATCTTCCTGAATTAATACAACAAGGAATGCTCTATGCAGCAGTTCCACCACTATACAAAGCTACATGGGGGAAAAATAAAAGATATTTAACTGACGATAAAGATCGCCAAGAATTTGAAGAAAAGATGCAATCCGAAAACAAAAAATATTCAATCGGCCGATTTAAAGGTTTGGGAGAAATGAATGCAGATGAACTTTGGGAAACTACAATGAATCCAAAAACTCGTGTACTAAAACAGATTTCTATTCAAAATGTTGAAGAAGCAAATGATGTATTCGAAATGTTAATGGGTAAGGAAGTTGCACCAAGAAAGCATTTTATTCAAGCAAATGCAATTTCAGCTGATTTAGACCTGCACGCATAATATGAAATTTTTAAAATGGGAAGCACTGTCGATAATCTTAATTCTAATAATCTTTTATTATTTCTTTCAATTCAATAATGTTTATACGCTGATTGCGTTTGCGTTAGGCATAATTACAGCATTCTTCCTTTTACATAAGAACGCCCCGTTAATTGCATTTGTTATATTGTCGGGGATTTTAATTTACTTTTTCAAATATGATTTGGTATTTCTTCCAGCATATTTGATTGGTGCAAATATCTCGTATTTATATTTCCATTTTTCAAAGCAAAATACAGTAAACCCAAAGCTTATCGAAATTAACTTAATGAATACAATACTTCTTGCAAGCTTGGTTTTTCAAAGTAGCATTGAAAAATTTAGGGGATATAACAAATTAGTTTTGAATGAAACATCATTCACTATTTTATTGGTTATTTTAATTCCTCTTGCACTTTATTTTTTACTTAAGATGTTTAGCATAAATAAAATCGTTATCTCTATTTTTACAAGTATTATTGCAATAGCGTATTCTATTTTATGTTTTTCATTCTTTAAAGAAATTGGAGTTGCGACGATTTTGATTCCATTAATTTCTGGATTGATTATAGGAATAATAAATTTATTCATAAAAAACAGATCAATTATAATTGAGATAAATGAATTCCTTCTCCTAATTCTAATTCCATACCAAATTGCTGGACTTTTAGGAATTAGCCTTTCGTTTTTGAGTGCTTTCATTTATATAGCTGTCATCGGATCAGCCACAGGCAAGGATTTAAATTTGTTCAAAAATACGGTTTCAAAATTAATTCCGCTTTTGTTCGTTTTTGCTTCATCAGAAATTAATGAAAACAAAGGCATAATAACAAGATTTAATCTTGTGAGTGGATATCAAGCATCATGGATTTTTATTATTTTGATACTAATCGAACATTCAAAAAAATACACTGGAAAACTAAAAAATTTACTGACTACAAATGAAATAGAGAAATCATTTCCTTTTCTAATATCCCTTTTTACAATTGCTACAATTGCCATTATAATTAGGCTCGGAGGATCCGAAGCACTGTCTTCACTCCCGCTCGTAATTAGTATCTATTTATTTTTATTTGGTTTTGTTAAATCTAAAAAGAAAGCTACGGATATTGAGCCAATCGAAGCAATGTCTGGACTTTTGAGTGCAATTTCTTTTTGGGTACTAACAAGGATATGAAATCTATGAATCTTTTTCACGCCATTAAACAAGATAAGGCTCCTGAAGTTTTGAAACTTCTTGTGGAAATTTCTAAAGGAGATTTTGTGAAGTATGAATATAATAACGAAATCGGATATTTAGAAGTTGACCGCGTTTTATATGGCCCAGTTCACTACCCAGCCGTTTACACAGATGTTCCTGGAACATGGAATGTACACGATGGAGATCCATTAGATGCAGTTTTATACACAACAGGAAATATTATTCCAGGTGCTGTGGCACACGGCCGAGTAGTTGGCGTAATGGGAATGGAAGATAATGGAGAATTTGATGACAAAATAATTTGCGTTAATAAAAAAGATCCAAGATGGGATTATGTCAATGATATTTCAGACATGCCAAAACATGAATTAAAAGATCTTCAAACTTTTATGGAAACATACAAATATGCACAAACAGGTCCTGGAACTGTAAAGATTACAGGTTTTAAAGGAAAAGAAGATGCATACAAATTAATTGCCGAATCGATGAAGGCATACGAGGAAAAATTTAAACAATCATAATGACAGATAACACAGACTTAATGGAAATTGGAGAAACTGAAGATTTGCAAAAGGGGCAGATATTAGATACATCAATATCAAAGGAAATGCAAAAAGCTTATTTGGACTACGCAATGAGCGTAATTGTTTCAAGAGCTCTGCCCGATATCAGAGATGGTCTAAAACCTGTTCACAGACGCATTATTTTTGCTGCAAGTCAAATGAATCTAACTGCAGATTCCATTTACAGCAAGTCTGCAAAACTAGTCGGAGAAGTAATTGGTAAATATCACCCTCACGGAGACACGTCAATTTATGATGCTCTCGTTCGAATGGCGCAAGATTTCTCATTAAGATATCCATTAATAGACGGTCAAGGTAATTTCGGTAATATTGACGGAGATCCAGCCGCCGCAATGAGGTACACAGAATGTAGGCTCGCAAGAATTTCCGACTATTTACTTGCTGACATAGATAAAGATACAGTTCCTTTTGGAGACAACTATTCTGCTGAATACAAAGAGCCAACGGTTCTTCCTGCGATTATTCCAAATCTTTTGATGAATGGATCAGCAGGAATTGCAGTCGGAATGGCAACAAATATTCCTCCACATAATCTAAATGAAATTGCAGATGCACTAAGTCTAATACTCAAACAAGGAGCAGTCACTAAAAGCCAAAAGGAAATCATCAAAATAAGAGCGTACGATCTTATTGAAACAGAAGCTCCCGTTACTAGATGGGAAGTAAGCAATAATATTTCACTAGAAGAGCTAGCAAATATTATAAAAGGCCCGGATTTTCCAACTGGATGTACGATATACGATAAATCAGAAACATTAAAATACTTTGCAACAGGTCGCGGACAAATCATACAAAGAGCCGAAGCCAAAATCGAAGAACTTAAAGGTGGGAAATATTGCATAGTAGTTACCGAAATTCCATATCAAGTTAATAAAACTACATTAATCGAAAAAATCGCTGATTTAGTAAATAACAAAAAAGTCAGGGAAATAAGCGATATCAGAGACGAAAGCAGTCGAGGCAAGATGAAAATAGTCATTGAACTCAAAAGAGATTCAAACCCTCAAAAAGTTCTTAATTATTTGTACAAATACACTCAATTACAAAATGCATTCAATGCAAACATGCTTGCACTTGTGAATGGAAAACCATTAACACTTGGGATCAAAGCATTCCTTGATGAATTCATCAAACATAGAAGAGACGTAATAATCAATAGATCTATATACCTACTAAGAAAAGCCAGAGAAAGAGAACACATATTAGAAGGTCTCAAAAAGGCATTAGATTTTATAGATGAAGTAATTGCGATCATAAAAAAATCTAAAGATTCAGAAGAGGCAAAAGCTAACTTAATAAAACGATTTGAATTAACTGAAATTCAGGCTCAAGCAATTTTAGATATGCAACTTAGAAGACTTGCAGCACTTGAAAGAGAAAAAATCGAAAACGAACTTAAGGAAATTCAAAGCACAATTACAAACCTTCTTCAAATATTGGCGAATCCATCAGAATCAATCAAAATAATAAAAAGTGAGCTTGAAGAAATAAAAGCAAAATTTGGAGACATTCGAAGAACAAAAGTAATAAAAGGAAAAATCGGAGAGCTTTCAGACGAAGACCTAATCGCAAACGAAGAAACATTAATTGCAATAACAATTTCCGGATATATTAAACGAGTTAAACCAGATACATATAAAACTCAAAGCAGAGGCGGAAAAGGCGTAGTTGGAATGAAAACAAAAGAAGAAGATGAAGTTGCAGTCATGAGACTTGCAGATACACACGACAAAGTATTATTCATAACAAATCAAGGAAGAGTTTATGAAAAGCATGTCTGGGATATTCCAGAAAGTAGCAGAACATCAAAAGGGACTGCACTTGTTAATGTTATTGAAATGAGTTCAAGCGAAAAAGTTCAAGAAATAATTACAATTAAGAAAGACTATGATGGAAAAAAAGAAGACCTTTATATTTTGATAGCCACAAGATTCGGCCAAATAAAAAAGACAGCTTTATCAGAATTCGATAACATCCGAAGAACTGGAATAATCGGAATGGGAATGAAAGAAGGCGATGAAGTAGTAAGATCAATGCTAACATCAGGCGAAAACGAAGTAATACTTGTTACAACAAAAGGAAAATCCGTTAGATTCAAAGAAGAAGATGTTAGACCAATGGGAAGAAGTGCAAGTGGAGTAAGGGGAATCAAAGTGAAAGCCGGCGATTTCGTTGTGAGCATGGAAATTCTGTCAAAAGAAAACCTAACTGAAAGTTTATTGGCAATAATGAGCCACGGCTATGGGAAAAAGACTAAAATTTCTCAATACACCTTACAAAACAGGGGAGGAAGCGGAATTAAAGCAGCCAACATCACAGCAAAAACAGGAGACATCGTCGCAATAAAAATCATGAATAGCGAAACAAAAGATATAATTCTAACTTCTGAAAACGGACAAATAATAAGAATTCCGGCTAAATCAATACCAACTTTAAGTAGAGATACCCAAGGAGTCATCCTTATGCGACTAAATTCTGGTGACAAAGTTTCAGCCGTTTCAGCATTTGGAAAAGACGACGAAATCGATGAGGGTCAAGCGACAAATGAAGCTGAAATTTGATGCTATAATTTTTGTTATGAAGTTCCTGCTTGTTAAAGTCCCGCATAACAATGAATACACATACGAGCAAGGATTAGCACTGATATCAAGCCTTGTTTCAAGATCTCCAAATCGCAATATTTTTTCATTTTCAAAATCAAATACAACAATTTATTCATTCAACATAATTTCAGTAAGCCAAAACATATATTTTATAATTGGAACAAAAGAAACAGAGCTTATACATCTCAAAAATCAACTTTTAGCTCAATATGGAAAAGCAGATGTTATTGACCTTGATTCTTTCGAACAAATTGGAAATGTGAATTTTGCAAACATACAATTCGCAGAATTAAACCTGTCAAAAAGCGGAAATCTTCCGATAAAAACAATGACAGGGTTTCAAGACGTTGACCCACTCGGATCAGTTTTATCAAGCATGTCCAGATCACCAGATCCAAATGCACTTTTCTGGATTCAAATTATTCTTACACCAGCAAATAATAATTGGCAAAAAAGAGCATCATCAAGAATCAATGCAATTAATGCATCTGAAATAAAATCACAAAGGATGCAAACTGAAAGCACCTTAATACAAGAAAAAATAAAATACTATGGATTTAATGCAAACATAAGATTAATTTCAGACACATATGCAAATATCAACTATATGTCTGGAGCATTTAGTATTTTTTCAGAACCAAGTGGGAACTCACTATCAATCAAAAATCCAAATATATTTAGCAAAACAAAATTACAAACTGCAATTGCAACGCATTCATCATATGGAACTTCAAACCTATTGAATTCGCTAGAAATTGCGACGTTATGGCACCTGCCATCAGGATCACTTAACATTCCAAACATTAAATGGGGAAAAAGGCTTCAATTAGATCCACCAGAAGATTTGCCAATTGCACGCGAAAATTCAACTGATGAAGAAAAAAAAGACATTACATTTATTGGAAAAGTTAACTATAAAAATAGAGACCACATATTCGGAATCAAATCCAAAGACAGATTAAGACACGTTTATATCGTCGGAAAAACAGGAACAGGAAAATCATGGTTCATAGATAACATGGCAATAGAAGATATTAGAAAGGGAAACGGCGTCGCCGTGCTGGACCCGCACGGCGACGCCATAGACAACATAATGGAATACATTCCAAAAAATAGAATCAATGATGTCTGCTACTTTAATCCAGCCGATCCAGAATACGCATATCCACTCAATATATTAGAGGTCAAAAATGAAAACCAAAAAGAGCTTGTAGTTTCAGGCATAATTGCAATCTTCTACAAATTATATTCTGAATCTTGGGGTCCACGTCTCGAACATATACTCCGCAATGTATTATTCACACTCGTCGAAGCTGAAGATGCAACACTTCCAGATGTTATGAAAATACTACATGATAAAAAATATCGAGATAGCGTGCTCCAAAATGTCGATGACCCACAATTACATCAATTCTGGAAAAAAGAATATGAAGCAATGAGCGAAAAATTCATGAGTGAAGCTATTTCCCCAATATTAAATAAGGTCGGTCAATTTGTAACTTCACCTTTGATTCGAAGAATAATCGCTCACAAAAAGTCAAAAGTTATAATATCCGATTTAATGAATAACAAAAAAATATTTCTCGCCGATCTTTCCCAAGGAAAGATCGGCGAAGACAATGCAACACTTTTAGGATCAATGCTAATAACACAAATCCAAGTTGCGGCAATGAATAGAGCTTTTCAAAAAGAAGAAGATCGTATTCCATTTTATTTATACGTCGATGAGTTCCAAAATTTCGCTACATCATCATTCACAAAAATTCTTTCAGAAGCAAGAAAATATAAATTAGGATTAACCCTAGCAAATCAATATATTACCCAGATTGACGAAAATGTTATGGGAGCTATACTAGGTAACGTTGGAACGATTGCCTGCTTTAATGTAGGAGCAAGAGATTCAGAAATTCTTTATAAGGAATTTGGAACCAGCATTGATGCAGAGGATTTAACCTCACTTGATAGCTATCAAATGATTATTAAGATGATGATTTCAAGCGTTACAACAAATGCGTTCACATATTATTCGCTCCCTTTGCCTAAAAATAAATCAGGGCACAGGGAAAAAATAATAGGCCATTCAAGAAAAACTTATGGTATTAAAATTAATTAAAATATGACACAAAAAACAAAAATAATAGCAACTTTGGGTCCAGCATCAGAATCTGAAAAAATTTTAGAAAGCCTAATATCAGCTGGAACAAGTGTTTTTAGGTTCAATCTAAAACATAATAATCTCGAATGGCATACTAACCTTGCACGCAGACTTAAAGCTATCGCAAAGAAATTAAATAAAAATATTGCACTTTTGGCAGATCTTCAAGGTCCAGAATTAAGAATAGGAATACTTCCAAATAACGTCGATAAAATAGTACTTTCAGAAGGCCAAGAAGTCGTTCTTTCAGAAAAAGAAGAAACACAAACGACATGGATTCCTTTTCCTAGCATTTCATCAGTCAAAAATCTTTCAACTGGTCACAGCATTTTCATAGATGATGGAAAAGTCGAACTCGAAGTAGTTTCAATAAAACCAGGAAAAATAATAACTGTTGTAAAGCAGGGTGGGGGACTCGGAAGTCAAAAATCAGTAAGTATTCCACAAGCGACAATTGATATTCCTACTTTAATGCCAAAAGATAAGGAAGATATAAAATTTGCCATTAAAGAAGACTTTGAATTCATAGCACTATCATTCGTAAGGGACGGGACAGATATTGCGACGTTAAGATCGTTTATCAAAAAGTATGGTGGAAACCAAGCAATTATCGCAAAAATCGAGACATTAAAATCAATTGAAAACATGGATGAAATTGTAAAAGAATCAGATGGAATAATGGTCGCACGTGGAGACCTAGGCGTTGAAGTTCCAATCGAAAAAGTTCCAAGAATTCAGAAAGAATTGATTCTTGCATCACGAACACATTTCAAACCAGTTATTGTCGCAACGCAAATGTTACTTAGTATGGTGAATAATCCAACTCCTTCAAGGGCAGAAGTTGCAGACATCGCTAATTCAGTCTTCGATAAAACAGATGCTTTAATGCTTTCAGAGGAAACCGCGATGGGACTTCATCCTGTCAAAGCTGTGAATACGATGTCTAAAATTGCTAGATACAATGAAATGCACGAATTTGTTGATGACCTTATTTTGAAACCAACTAGTTTTGAAGAAATTGTTATTTCAGCATCAATAAAATTCAGCAGACAAACTCCAGACGGCGAAGAAAATATAAAAGGTTACATTATATTTACAGAATCTGGAAAGTCGGCACGTGTGTTATCAAGATTCAGGCCACCACTACCAATTTATGCGTTTTCGTCACATCCAAGCGTTATAAGAAAATTAGCATTATCATATGGAGTCGTCGCAAATCATATGACACTTCACAAAAACCCAGTTAACAATATAAAACAAGCGTTAAAGATTTTGCAAAAAAACAAATCAATTAACAAGGGTGATAAATTAATTTCGATATTTGGAAACAATGTCGGAGTTCCAGAAGCCAACAACACAATAAGCATCGTTTCTGCTACATAACACTATTTTATCGTTCTCGTGAATGGAATTTTTCGTGAATCTCTTTTAGATGTCTATTTGTAACATGAGTATAAATTTGTGTTGTCGAAACATCTGAATGTCCAAGGAGTTCCTGAACAGAACGCAAATCAGCACCAGACATAAGTAAATCAGTTGCGAATGAATGCCTTAAAACATGTGGCGTAACATCAACTGATAATCCAGCCATCCTCGCATATTTTTTAACCATACGCTGAATCGAACGCGGAGTTAATCTTAGTGACTCACCATCACGATCATTGTCATCCATAAGTTTTCCACTGTATCTTACAAACAAGGGTTTATATGGATCTTTTCTAGTGAAAATGTATTGTTTTAACCATTTTGACGCAGATTCAGACAAGTAAACAGTTCTTAACTTGCGACCTTTTCCTACTATCGCAAACTCTCTCTTATCAATAATTTGAGGCGAAAGATTATCGCGATTAAGCCCAGATAGCTCACTAATTCGCATGCCAGTACTAAAAAGTAGCTCGAGGATTGCACGATCTCTAACACCGCTTTTTTTACTTAAATCCTGAACTCGAACAAGATCCTCAATTTGGCTTTCATTTAAAAACTTTGGAACTCTTGGCTCCGTTTTTCCTAATGTAATTTTATCTGGAGCTAAAACAGAATTAAATCCGCGTTCAACAATTAAATATCTCAAGAAGGAACGTAATGCAGTTAAATATCTATTTTGAGTATTAAAACGAATAGGTTTATTACTTTTTCCGCTAATTTTTCTATTAAGATATAACCTAAAATCACGAACTACATCTTGAGAGATTTCTTTATAACTTACGACGTCTGATTTTGAGGAACCATGAACCCAGGTTGCAAATTCTTTAAGATAAAAATGATACATCTTAATCGTTCCTTGAGATAAATTTTTTTCAACTTCACAATATTGCAAAAAATCGCTTACAAGACGTTCAACGGAAATGGAAGACTTTGAGGTTGTTTTTGATTCTGACAATGTGCTTATCGCACTGTCATTTAAGTTTGTCGGCATTAACAATAAAGTACGACGTCTCACAACTAACGTCAATAGGATTTAGGGCCCCACTTTTAATATCCGAGGCCTTATAAGGCGTTCTAACGCCTCGCAATATACAGGTGGAGACTGATAAATCGACATGAGAAGTAAACCACTAAACTGACATGACAATTCGGAATTCTCGGAAAAAATCGTCATATATAAACATAAAACAAATAAATATACGAAATACTAAGAAGGGAAGTAAAAAACAAAAAAATAAATAAGGGATTAATAAAGAATAATTGCGGCCACAGCTATACAAATTTTAAATACATCAAATAGGGAATAATAACCAACACCCTACACGTCGTAAAATATACCTTTTACGACGTCACGTGCAGGAGCTACAGCGAGTGTCACAATTAAGGATAAGATAGAAAAATAGGGAAACCAACATTAATTACGAGTGAATTACGGCCGAATTTCCTATTTATATCCCCCAATTATTTTATATTCCATGGAAAATAGAACTTAATTAAATACCAAATTAGGATGTACTCGACTTATCCACAAGCAAGACACCAGACCGATATCGCTATCACTACAACATATAACTTGACAAACCATGACAAACTGACCGATAGTATTCATGGCTAGGATACGCCTTTCGGGTCACGCGGATACGTCGCAAAATGATATGACGAAACACCCTATAGTTTTTTGGCGAACTTCCCTATTTCTTCTATCAAAACTTAGAATTTGCTTTAAAGAAAATTTGTAATTAGATATAGAAAACTCAATATTAATAAGCTATCAAGAAGCAACCGATTCGATATTCTATGTATTAAATAATTATTAATTAAGTTAGAGGTCACAAACAGGGCCCCAGCGGAAAGCATGCCCCGAGCAAAATCCTCAAGCGGATAGAAAACTAGTATTATCGATACCTCAGACAAAAATACATAAGCAAAAACGCTCAACCTTACAATTGTTATTAGCTTGCTCTCCGGACTATTCAGCGCCCCTTCCATCATATAAAACCAACGTATAGACCTAAAAAGTAAATAATAAAAGGCAAGGAAAAAAGCTGATTGAATAACTAAACTAACGACCGGGTATTCAACATAAGGAGAAAACTTATAAATAATAATTGAAGAGAAAAAGACAGTCATTAACTGATACGCATAAACAACGGATTTTGCTGGTTGTAAAAGAGGAATGGTCTCCTCGCTTGACTCGGAAACTATGTAAATGTTAATTGATAAAAGCAAAAGATAAAGCCCAAAAGAAGAAGCAAAGATATATGCGAGCTTTGGGTAAACGCTAAGAGTAGGAAAAGCATCCAAAACAAGCATCGCTGAAAACGCACAAAGCGAAACAAACATCACTTTAAAAAACACCCCTCGCCTATTCTTAAAAATCTTGCGAAACGAATAAATCAAGATACCAATAAATCCAAATACAAAGAATGAAACAATATATGAGTTTTTTTGCAAACCAAAAGAATACAATAAAATATTAAATATAAAATAAAGAAAGGAAATTATAAGAAAGTAAATCTTTTTGCTCATTTTTAGCTAACTTTTATCTGATGACAAATCGCCATTGCTAATGCATCTGAAGCATCAATGCCTTTTTTCTTTAGAATATCTTCTCCAAGATATTCGGCAACTTTTTCTCTAACAGCTTCTTTTTCTGATCTTCCATAGCCAGTTAAAACCATTTTCGCTTCTAACGCCGTATATTCGAAAACGGGAAGCTTGAACTTTCCAGCGACTAAAATATGAATTCCCCTTGCTTGACCAACTGTTAATGCAGTTTTGACATTCGTATTAAAAAATAATCTTTCAATAACAAGGATATCAGGAGAATGTTTCTTCACAAGTTCAACTGAACTATTATAAATTTTTAAAAGTCTCTCTGACATTAAATTATCTTTTGAAGTTACGATTCTTCCATAATCTAATAATTTCATAGAAGCTGAAGTCGACACCTCAATAACTCCATAACCAGTCTTTGCGGTACCAGGATCAATCCCCATAATTATCATAATAGATCTGCGTTTGTATAGATGTTCACTACGTCGTCAAGAGATTCCAGTTCTTCATATAAACTCTCGAATCTCCCACGCCCTTCGCCAGATAAAGGAATTGTAAAAGTCGGATCCATACTCGAATCAAAAACATATGTAACAGAACCAGCCTCTGCTAAAGATCCGCCAAATTTGTTAAATAAGCTTCTAATTTCTGAAACAGTCCGGTTTTTATTATCGGTCAAACATTTAATCAACACAGCAACGCCAGAAGGTCCATATCCTTCATAAATGGCTTCTAATACCACTTGTCCATCTAGCTTGCCTACACCACGAGCAATTGCCCTCTCAACATTAGCTTTTGGCATGTTGCCTGCCTTAGCTTTATCAACCGCTGCTCTTAATGCTGGATTTGCTGAAACATCTTCGCCACCATTTCTTGCGGCAATTGTTATATCTTTTGCAAGACGAGTAAAAACTTGAGATCTCTTACTATCCTCAACACCCTTTTTTCGTTTTATGGTTGACCATTTTGAATGACCTGACATGGAAATATCTTATCACTAATATTAATATCCTGTAAGAACCACGGATACACTTGTCCTGAAAACTTGAGGATTGATACCAGACTCTCTTTTAATATCGTCAACCAAAACAATATGTTTAATGTTAAATGTTTTAGCAATTTTATTAACTAAAGGCGAATCCACCTTATCTGTAATTATTGTATTTTCATCAAAATCAACAAAGGAATTTTGAGTGTCCAAAACTGATCCACCAATGTTTTTTATTACGCGTGAACCCCATCCTGCAAGACCAGGGATTTTTGGATCTTTTGAGGCATTTGAAATAAACACCTTTATTGTCTCTCTTTGAACAGAAGAAAAATCCATTTTACTTTGCCATAACGAATCCCAGTTTTGGGAATCTAATACTTGATATACATTCAACTCAAATACTGATCCAGACTGCTCTGATGTATTTTTTATAAAATCCAAAATCGAAAAGATATCAATGATTGTTATGTTAGTTATGGCAAGTGATCTAAACTTCGTAATTAAGCTCGGAAGTTTAAGATAATTTTTAATTCTTAAAGCTACTGATAAATCATTAGCATCAATTCCGCCAACAATTCCAGATAGCTCGTCAAATCCAGCATTATCCAAAGCGACATACCCATCGATGTTAATAGCCAGATTTTTTAAAATAGTTTGAGAAATAAGATAAAATCCACGTTCCTGATTACTATTTCCCACTTTATATACGTCTGACAACATCCCTTTTCCATAATTCAAACCGTATTCAATATCAACATCAACAGGAATCTTGTACAAATCGTACCTTTTCGATTCATTATTCATATGCAAAATAGTCAAAGCATTAATGCTTGAGCTTTTATCATTTTTGTCATCAAGTTTAACCAACAATATATTCGTGAAATCTTCTTGCCAAACCGCACTACCGTCAACATTCAAAACTCCAGACGCATTAGAAAAAGGTGCGTTTAAAAATTTATAAAATGAAAATCCGAGTAAGACAAATACAGAAACTACAACAGAAACAAGTCCAAACCCAAACAGTTTGACCTTTCTGCTAAATGCTGAACTGCTTCTTCTTTTGTATTTTTTTCTTCTTCGCATCAGGATTATGGTTCCCTGCCCTGATACTAATAGCCATACTACTTAACAATTTACATTATTGCAACGGTGATATCTTTTTACCCATTCTTTTCAATAGATGGATGTTCATGCCCTAAAGACCTTCTTTTACCTAAATGTTTTATATGATTTTCCCTTTCAGTGTCGAATTTCGATTTATCGAATTTATGCTTTTCCACAAGCCCAGAAGCATAGGTTCCGCCCAAAAAATGTGGCATAACGACATATGATGCTCCATGCTCATAAAATCTATATGCATCGTCAATACTATGGGAAATGACCATAATAATTGCAATATCATTTACTGAACGAACCTTATCTACTAAAGAAATCGTAACCTCATAATCAGGAATGGTTGAAATCACCATCTTTATTTCCTTTAAAGAAAGTTCGTCAAGAAACTCATTGTCAGAGGCATCTCCATATTTACAATTCACACCCGACGATTCAAGGTCATTGATTACATCAGGGTCGTAATCAATTATTAAATACTTCGCTCCTATTTTTCTAAATACGCCAAGAAAATCAAAGCCAATTCTGTTATATCCAAATAAGATAGAATCGTAGATTTCATCTTGCGTATTTATTTTGATTTTAACCTTTCGTTCAAACACATTTAAATATTTTGAAAACAGTTTATATAACGTGTTTGAGTACATAATCATATAAGAAGACCCAGCAATAGTTACTAATCCAACAACAGTCACAAGAGACACAACCTTTTCACTTAAATGTCCCAATTTGTATCCAAGCGCTATCAATATCAACGAAAATTCACTAATTTGAGCAACTGTAAGACCTGCCATAAATCCTGTTTTCTTATTAAATCTTAGAAAGCCCATTAAGCTCATAACAATCAACGGATTTCCTATTAGAACAAAAAGTGAAAATATAATTGCAGGAATCGCAATTTCAGAAATATTTCCGATCATCAATCTTGACCCAAGCAGAACAAAAAATAGAATCAAAAAGAAATCTCGAAGAGGCCGCATCTTTGAACTAATCTCATAATGATAAGGAAACAAAGACAACGTAACCCCAGCAACTAATGCACCAATTTCGATTGAAAGCCCTAATGCGTGAAAAAACGCTGCTAAACCCAAGCCCCAACCGATTGAAAATAAAAACAGAAATTCCTGCGAAACTGCAAAAAAGCCTGAAAGTTTTGGTAACAAAAACTTAATTACAAGATACAATATAATAACAAGGGTTGCGCTTTTCCATGCGAGCTGAAATGAAATATCTAAAAAGCTATTCCCAAGAGCCGAAGCTGAAACAATTACCAAAAAGATAGTCGCCAAAATGTCTTGGACTAATAAAAAGCCAACAGATATTTTTCCATATAATGAGTCTAAATCACCCTTATCAGTAAGCAATTTCAGTATTATTATGGTACTACTAAACGTAAGTGCAACAGCAATATACAGAGATTCAATAAGACTAAAACCTAACAAAGATGCGACCATATATCCAACAATACAAGTAAAAAGCACCTGTCCAAGCCCTGTTATTACCGCTACTTTTCCGACTTCGCGAATAACCTTGGGACTTAAATTTAAACCAACGATAAAAAGTAAAAGTGCAACACCAAATTGAGAGAATATTTCGAATGACTCAGCCGACTGCATTAAGCCAAATACAGCTGGACCAACAATAACACCAGTAAGGATATACCCAATAAGCATGGGTTGTTTGAGGACCTTCATTAAAGCGGAAATTACGGTAGCAATGACAATAACAATGCTTATTTCTGTGAAAATATCCATGGCAGGATCCTTATATTTTAATTACTCAAATAGTCTAACATAACAGTTAGATCTTCCGGCAATTTTGATTCTAATTTCAACACTTCCCCACTAACCGGATGTTTAAATTCTATCTTACTTGCATGTAAAAATTGTCTTGTAAACATATGCCTGTCCCTTTTACTACGAGTTCTGCCGGAATATAAAAAATCACCAACGACCGCATTTCCTAATGCTGTAAGATGAACCCTAATCTGATGTGTTCTTCCAGTTCGCGGATAGCACTCAAGCAAAGAAAAATCACCATCATTCTTCGACTTTATTATTTTCATTAATTTTATTTTAGTAACCGCAGGTTTACCAGATTCGACAACTGCAAATCTTTGCCTGTTTTTAGGATTTCTTGCAATTGGAGCATCTATCTCCAAACTTTCGCCTTCTTTAAAATCATCAATCAAACCATAAACTAAAGTTGTATAAACCTTATGAACCTCTCGTGATTTAAATTGATCCTGGAGATTTTCAAACGCAACTCTATTTTTCGCGACGATTATAATTCCTGAAGTATCTTTA
This sequence comes from candidate division WWE3 bacterium CG_4_9_14_0_2_um_filter_35_11, assembly GCA_002789015.1. Lineage (GTDB taxonomy): Bacteria > Patescibacteriota > WWE3 > 2-01-FULL-39-13 > 2-01-FULL-39-13. Next base: position 34,897 of record PFSJ01000004.1, read on the forward strand.
TCTAATCTGTGCACAATCCCAGATCTATCTTTAAATTCAGAATATTCCGTATCATCATCTTCTAATAAATCCGAAATCGCAATCAAATCTTGTAATGTAACATTGTCTTTTTGAGTTTCTGCTGCGTTTATAACAAGACCTGTAGGCTTATCAAGAACTACAAGATCATCGTCCTCAAAAATGACACGAATGTCTTTAAGTAGTCCTAAATCTAAATTATCCTTCTGATTATTATTTTGCAAGTTTACTTTCACAGGTCATGCAATACTGAGCAGTTGGATAAGCTTTTAATCTTTTCTCGTCTATTGCCATTCCACACTTGATGCAAAACCCATAAGTACCTTTTTGAATTTCTGATAAGGATCTTTTTATCTCTGACTTTTCCTCTTTTAGTTCGCCTTTTATCGCTACATCAATACCATGTTGCTGGTTATCTTGAACCTCGTCACCCAATTCATCTTCGTTCCTGAAACCGTCAGAAGCTTCAATATTAAATGGATCATTGACCTCGATGTCCTTAACATCTTTATCGATCTCTTTTGATCTACCCATTAAAGTAGACTTAATCTTCTGTATAAATAAATTGCTAAATTGTTTTACTGGATTCACTTTGACTCCCTCTATATTTAATCGTCGCTTGATTAAAAACAACGACGAAATTAATATCAAAAAATAAAAACTAAACTGGAACCACCAAAACCAATTTGAGAAATTTTGATGTGTAAGCAAGAAAAGAATAGCAATGAGACTAGAACCGGTCAAGTATGTCGCAAATAGTCCACCAGTAAAAGTAAGCCTATTTAGTCTTTTTAATTCAAAATATCTAAGGCTCGAGCCAAACTTATGATTTACTTTTAGATACCTAATAAAGACTGTTAAAAGGGCGAACCCAACGAACAACAATAATGTGGACAGATCAAACTTCCTAATCCAAAAACCGAAAAATAATATGGCTTGGTAAATTGATAAAGCTGGCGCTAACATATCGCCGATTTCCCAACCATCCCAGCGATTTTTTTTAATTGCAATATAAACGGCAATTGCACCACCAATTAAAATCCCTTCGAGTATCAAAGGAGATGTCAATAATTGATATTTCAAATAATCTAAGCTCAAATTTCTAAACAAAAGTTTTCCGCCTAGGAAACTCCCTATACCTATCATAAATACAGAATCAAAGATTCTATCACTACTAAAGCCTTCAGCTGTAGCGTCTCTCCAATATGCAAAAATGAAAATCAAAAAAGCAAAAACAATAATCGCAACAGACGTTGCCCCGAGATCTATCATGAATCAATTTTACACCAATTTAAGAATACACCGAGAGTTAATATCCCCTACCCGTATAGTTTCCGCTTTCTGTGTTAACTTTGATGACGTCACCTTCTTTTATAAATTGAGGCACTTCTACAGATAATCCGTTTTCGACAACAACATGTTTTGAAGCAGATGAAGATGTATTCCCCCTAATAGCAGGTTCTGCCTCTGTAACTTTATAAAACATACTCGGAAGCAAAATCACACCTAATGGCCTGCCGTTAAAGAATGTAACCTGAAATTCTTTTCCTTCTACCAAATATTTTTTCTCATTGCTTGCGCGAGAAATAGGAATTTCCTCCCCAGCATACGAAACTGGATCCATGAAATAAAGCTTTTCGAAATCGGAATATAAATACTGCATATTTCTATTTTCTACATCAGCTTCCTCAACTTTTTCATTATTACCTAGTGAAATTTCCTTAATAGATGAAGATATTAGATCTACGCATTTAACTTTAATAACTGCCCCACCCCTTGCCATTTTTATGTGTTCATACTGTAAAACTCTATATGGAGTTCCATAATACATAAAGACTACACCGTTTTTTAGATCGGTTGAATTAAGCATGGGAATATTATACAACAACTAAATTATTCGTTTTCTTTAGCTGTTTGCTCAAAGAATCTTGTCTGTTCGCCTCTAAAATAGAGCGGAACAACGCCTGTTGGACCATTTCTATGTTTAGCAATTACTAAATTTATTTCGTTTCGATTATCTTCATCTGGCCGATACAAAAACATTACAACATCAGCATCTTGTTCAATACTTCCGCTTTCCCTTAAATCACTAAGCTGTGGAAGCCCAGTGCCTCTTTGTTCAACTGAACGATTTAACTGTGCAACGGTAACAACAGGAATCTTAAGCTCCTTTGCTAAAGCTTTTAAGCCCCACGAAATTTCTGTAACTTCTTGAACACGATTTTCCGCGTTTCTTCCACGCATAAGTTGTAAATAGTCAACCATTATCATCTGAACGCCTTTATCCACGCACAAACGCCTGGCCTTTGTGCGAAGTTCCATAATCGAAATGCTCGGAGTGTCGTCAATATAAATCGGCGCGTCGCCTAGAACGCCCATGGCTTCACCGTATGCCGCCATATCACTATCACTTAATCTTCCACTTGTGATTTTAAAACTATCAATTCCAGATTGTGCAGAAACCATACGAATAACAAGTTCATCACGGCTCATTTCTAAAGAGAAAATACCAATTGGAACTTTATTTAAAACAGCAGTATTTTGAGCAATATTTAACATTAAGGAAGTCTTTCCGACAGAAGGCCTTGCGGCAAGAATTATTAAATTCGAAGGCCTGAATCCATTTAATTTATTATCGAGTGATTTAAATCCAGTTGAAATTCCCCTTAGTTGTCCTTTATTTCTATAAAGTTCATCGAGTAAATCAAAGCTTTCCTCAAGTGCTGTTTTTAAAGAAACAAACTCCCCTTTTAGCGAATGTTGGGAAATTCCAAATAATTTTTGCTCCGCTTTGTCCAAAACATCTTCAACATTGTCTCCTTCGTCAAATCCCATGTTCGCAATATCTGCTGAAACTTGGATTAATCGCCTTCTTATGTAAGCGTCACGAACTAATTTTCCATGACTTTCAACATTACTTGCACTTGGAGTCTGATTTAAAAGATCTGT
>PFSJ01000028.1 GCA_002789015.1 candidate division WWE3 bacterium CG_4_9_14_0_2_um_filter_35_11
CGCCGTAGCTGAAAAAGCGCAGGAGGGCAGGGCTTTTTGCGAAGCGAGACCCGCCGAAGGCGGGGCGAGCGAGCAACAAAACACCTATGAATTTTCAAAATGTCTGAATTGGTCGGGGTGACAGGACTTGAACCTGTGGCCTCACGGCCCCCAGCCGTACGCGCTAGCCAACTGCGCCACACCCCGCCGTACTTCCGGTGGGGTGCAAGCTTCGCTTACACCCACGAGCGAAGTATGACAATCTGCTAAAAAGGGCTACCCTTATTTTACCTCTTCGAATATTGTGGTCTTGCTCTTGCCCCTTTTAAGAAAGGCTTCTTTCTTTCTTTTTCCCTTGAATCTCTTGTAACAAGGCCAGTTGATCTTAAAATTCCTTTAAATTCAGCATTATAGCTTATTAAAGCCCTAGCGATTCCAAGCCTTACAGCTTCTGCCTGTCCGACCTTTCCTCCACCATGAACTTTTATTGTTGCTCTAAATTTAGATTGAGGATGAGAAACACCAACTGCATGAAATGGCTTCACCCACTCCAAAGTTTCTTCTTGTCCCGTAAAGAATTCTGATACAGGACTATCGTTTACCATAATTTCGCCTTTTTCATCATAAAGCCAAACACTAGCAACCGATCTTTTTCTTCTACCAGTCCCTGAAAAAAACTCCGACTTTTTACTCATTTGTTGCTCCTTTCTCTTGTCCTTGATGTGGATGCTTTTCATCCTCATATAGATATAAATTTGCAAGCCGGTCATTTCTTAATCTATTTTTCGGCAACATACCAGTTACAGCTTCTAAAATAATCCGTTTTGAATTGTGTTCTCTAATTTGAGATAAATTTTTTGTTCTAAGATTTCCAACAGTTCCAGAATGTGAATAATACATTTTATGTAATTCTTTTGTTCCAGTTACTGCAATTTTTTTCACGTTATAAACAACAACCTTATCTCCCATATTTAAATATGGAACATAATTAACCTTATTCTTTCCGGTCAATAAAACACAAATGTCAGCAGAAAGTCTTCCCAGTACCTTGTTATCAGCATTTATGAAATGCCAATTATACCTTTGCTCTGATTTCTTTGTTGCGTGCGTATCACTCATTTTGAATCTCCTTCAGATTTTACTTTCCTTGTTACTCTTGGTTTTTTAACTACTGGCTTTTTTTCCTCTTTAGCTGGCTTTGCCTCGGCACTTACCTCTGCGATCGCTTTTACTTTTGTTTCTTCTTTTTCTTTTGCTACCGGTTTTTTCAGTTCCTCAACAAACGAAATTTCTGCCATTTTAGAAGCATCACCATTTCTTGGAACCATTTTCAAAATTCTTGTATATCCACCGTTTCTTTCCATAAACATAGGGCCAATCTGATCTAATAACTTAGATACTAATAGTTTATCTCCTATTCTACTAATCAAAAGTCTTCTATTATTTAATGAGTTAGTTTTAGACATCGTAACTATTTTTTCAATTTCTGGTCTTAAGAACTTCGCTTTTGGAAGAGTTGTACTTATCTTTCCATACTCCACAAGGCTCTTTATTAAACCTATTAATAAAGCTTTTCTTGAAGACATATTCCTATTAAATTTTTTACCAGACATTCGGTGTCTCATTTTTTTACTTTAAACCTTCTTTTTCTAATAATGACAAAATTTCTCTGATTGATTTTTCACCTAGATTTCTAACTCTTAATAAATCATCTTCTGATCTATCAGCTAAATCTCCAAGTGTCTTTATACCAGCCTTTTTCAAAGCATTAATTGTTCTTGTTGGTAGATGAAGCTCTTCTAAAACAACTTCGTCTGCTTGAGTCTGTGTTGACATTGTAGACTCATTAGAATTAGCTTCCTCTAGGTCTTTTTCATCAGCTTCTGTAAAATCCTCACCAGTTTCTACCTTGTGAAAAAATCCTTTTAATATTTTTGAAGATTCTCTTATTGCAAAAACAGGGTCAACAGTCCCATCTGTAGTAACTGTCATTGTTAATTCATCAAAGTTTGTATCAGCACCGACTCTAGTGTCAGTTACTTCCATAACAACATTAACAATAGGAGAAAAATTTGCATCAAGTGCAACATGTCCGATAGCTGTAGTCGTTGATTCATCAGCTGGAACATATCCAAAACCATCATTTACTGTTATCTTGGCTGAAACTTTTGACTTCTTATCTGAAAGTGAAGTAATAACTAAATCTGGATTTATAACTTCAACCCCTGCGACTTTTTCAATATCACCTGCAGTTACGTCTTTTGGACCAACAACATTTAATTCAAGAACAATAGGACCTTCAATAGTTTTTTTGAATCTTACTTGTTTTAATGCTAACAATATATGAAGTACATCGTCCTTTGCACCAACAATAGTATCAAATTGGTGTGAAATTCCATCAATGCTAACACCAGTAACAGCCGCACCTTTCATCGATGAATAAAGTACTCGCCTTATAGCGCTACCTATTGTATAACCAAACCCCTTAACTAAAGGAGTAATTTTAACAATGGCTTTATTGCCATTAGACTCTACAATCTTAAGATTTATCTTTGTTGTGTTGTACATTTATCTTTTTGTTCCGAACAAAATCGAAGACATACTATCTTCGGTTTAGCGCGAATAATATTCAACTATAAGCTGCTCATCAATTTCATAACCAATGTCTTCTCTTTCTGGAAGTCTCACAACGTTAACATTCCTTTCCTTTGCATTCCACTCTATCCAAGCAGGAAAGGAAGATTCCTCTTGAGGCTTTGCATCCAATGAAACGTACGAAATCTTATCATTCACAGAAACTTGATACGCCGGAAGATTTACTACATTTCCATTAACCATTATTTTTTTATGTCTAATCAACTGTCTTGCAGACTGCCTTGAAGGTGCGAATGCGGATAAGAATACAACACTATCCAACCTTGATTCAAGTTGTCTCAAAAATATATAACCAGTAACGCCTTTATTTTTCGCTGCTTTTTCATAGTAAGTTCTAAATTGTGCTTCTAAAAGCCCATAAATTCTTTTGACTTTTTGTTTTTCCCTAAGGTGCTTTCCGTAATCGGAAAGTCTTGACCTGCCCCTAAAATGTTGACCTGGGATTTGAGCTCTTTTTGAAACGGCACACTTCTCGGTTGCACATCTGCTACCCTTCAAAAAGAGCTTAACTCCTTCCCTCCTACACAATCTACATTTTGGACCAGTATAACGTGCCATTAAACCCTTCTCCTTTTTTTCGGTCTGCAACCGTTATGGGCGATTGGCGTGACATCAACTATCTTATTTATAATCAATCCACCATTCCTCAATGCTTTAACACATTGCGATTTTCCGCTTCCAACTCCCTTTATGTATGCACTTACTTCTTTTATTCCTTTTGTGACTGCCTGTCTTGCGGTATTTTGTCCGACAACAGATGCTGCATATGGTGTTGACTTTCTAGAACCTTTGAAATTATTCCCTCCCGAAGCTCCCCAGCAAATTGTGTTACCCTCTAAATCAGTAATTGTAACTATAGTATTATTATAACCAGAGAATACATATGCTTTTCCCTGTGGCATTACCTCTTTATTTGAGGCCTTTTTTACTTTTGCTTCTTTTTTAATAATTTCTTTTTTAGCCATAATATTTTAAGTCTTAGCTACTGCTTTTGGATTTGCTCCACCAACCGCGACTCTTTTACCTCTTTTTGTCCTCGCATTTTTTTGAGTCTTTTGTCCACGAACAGGAAGATTTTTCAAATGTCTGTTCCCACGGTAACATTGAATATCTTTATATCTTTTTATATTCTGAGAAACAACCCTCTTTAGTTCTCCCTCTACCATATATTGAGACTTATCAATAACATTTCTTATCATTGATATTTGATTCTCGTCCAAATCCTTTGCTCTAATATCTTCGCTTACCTTTGCTTTACTTAAAATTTTCTTTGCTGTTGATAAACCAATTCCATAAATATATGTCAATGAAATTAACACTCTTTTATTTTCTGGTATATCCACACCAATAATTCTAGGCATATATCAACTATCCTTGTCTTTGCTTATGCTTTGGATTCGCATCACAAATAATAAATACTACTCCAGCTCGCCTAACAACTTTACAATTTCTACAAATTTTTTTAACACTTGCACGTACTTTCATAGTTTTAATATCAATATCAACTGGGCGAGAGAAATTTATTTAAAACGATATACAATACGACACGTATTATTATCGTACTCACTAAATTCAACTTTTACAACATCCCCTGGGAGAATCCAAATCTTAAACCTTCTCATCTTGCCAGATAGATAGCCTGTAACTTCTTTTTCTTCTTCCTTAAGTTTAATTGTAAATTTGCCGTCCGGTAAAGCTTCTAAAACAATTCCCTCTTTTACGATAAAGTCTTTTTTTGCCACTGGCATATTCTAGCATAAATGCCTAGATGGTCAATATTTCAGGCCCATTTTCCGTTAAAGCAACCGTATGTTCAAACATTCCACTTATTTTTTTGTCTTTTGTGGAAACCGTCCAACCATCATTACCTACAACAATTTTTGAATTCCCAATAGCATACATCACTTCTATGGCAAAAACCATACCATTTTTGAGCAATTCGCCTGCTCCTTTGGTCCCATAACAAGCGATAAGAGGATCTTCATGCGCTTTTATCCCAACACCATGACCAGTGTATTCACGTACCACTGAATAACCCGCGTTCTCAACGGTTTGTTGCATTGTGCTTGAAATATCTCCAACCCTTAAACCTTCAACAAAATTAGATATTGCCTTTTCAAGTGATTCAACACCAACTTTCAAAAACTTTGCTATATCAGAATCATCGTGGTTAAGATCTAGCATGGGATTATCGGAATGTGAATTTGTCGCAACAACAGTCCAGCAATGATCTATATAATATTTTCCGTACTTAACTCCCAAATCTATAGAAACGATATCACCATGCTTTAGCTTATATTTTGATGGCATTCCATGGATCCAAGCTTCATTTACTGAAATACAAGTCGCATATGGATAATTATCAATTTCCTTAAACCAAGGAACGACACCTTCTTTCTTCATCAATTTTTCGATTTTCTCGTTAATTTCAAATGTTGAAACTCCAGGAACAACCATTTTTAAAGCGTTATTCATTATATTCGCAGAGATTTTCCCGCCTATTCTTAAATTATTGATATCTTCGATTGATTTTATGTATATCATGATCTTTTAAATTCCCAACGCAGAATGTATATCAGACTGGATATTTTTTATGGACTGTTCAGCATTAATTTTCTTTAATATACCTCGTGAATTGTATTCGGCAATTAAAGGCTCGGTTTCCAAGTGATAAAGTGACAATCGTTTCTTAACCGAGTCAGGTGATTCATCAAGCCGCATTTCGATTTTAGATCTACTTTCTATCCTTTTTAAACATTCTTCTTCACTCACGTACAAATAAACTACTGCACGTAAAACCCAATCGTTAACATTTAAATATGATAAGAACACTTTTAATTGAGAATGATTTCGTGGAAAACCATCAATAACAAATCCATTCGATACATCTTTTTCAAAAAGCGAAAACATTATCTCATTAATTAATTCATCAGGAACTAATCCACCGTCTTTCCAGTACTCCGAAAGCTTTACGCCAATTGGATCTCCCTCTCCTTCAAGTTTTCTTAAGTATTTTCCAGAAGAAATAAATTTATAACCGATATAATCTGCCAATAAACTCGCCTGTGTAGATTTACCAGAGCCCTGTGGTCCCATAATTATAATAAAAGACTTTCTATTCATCATAAACCTGGAATTCCCATGTCGCCAAATCTGCCTCGCATTTTCTTGGCAACTTTTTTTTGTGATTCCTTTACTGCATTATTAAAAAGAGTTTTTAAATCAGTTCGTTCTTCACCATTTTCTTTGATGTATTCGACTGTTTGATCTCCCTTCATAGAGATTTCATAATCACCAACAGATACCTGTACCAAAATTTTCTCCATTTCCTTTTTCATTTGATCTGCCTGCTTTTTTAATGCGTAAAGATCTTTCATTTTTCCTAATTGGTCAAACATTTGTTATACCTTTCATAACTACAAAAACTACCTTGTAAATGTCTCGTATTCCCTACTTATTACCTGAGACTCTATTTGCTTAACTGTTTCCAATATTACCGACACAACAATTAAAAGTCCAGTTCCACCAATTGCTAAAGATGACAAGCCAGTAAATCCTTGAACTATTGACGGCAACACTGCAATTAAACCTAAAAATGCGCCTCCTGCAAATGTAAGTCTTTTAATTATGTATGACAAATATTCAATTGTTGACCTCCCCGGCCTTATCCCTGGAATAAATCCTCCCCCTTGTCTTATTTCATCCGAAATTTTTTGAGGGTTAAAAGTTACAGAAGTATAAAAATATGTAAAAACAAATACTAATGTAAAATAAAACAAATTATAAAAAATCGATCCTGATTGAAAATTTAATGAAAGCCAAAGCCCGATAGATGAAATACTAGGATTTACAGCCCTTTGCAAATATCCTGATAAAGCTGAGGGAATCAACACCAAAGAAACTGCGAAAATTATAGGTATAACACCTGCTTGATTAATTTTGACAGGTATAAAACTTGAGCCACCGCCTACTGTTTTTCCACCTCTAATTTTATTTGAATATTGAATTTCAACCTTTCTAAATGCCTCATTGATATAAACAACTGAAGTTATAACAATAAATGAAATAATTGTGAAAATAATAATATTTAAAATATTCCCGGTTTCAGCAATTGATAACGATGTTCCAAGTGCGCCAGGGATTCCAGCAACAATTCCTGCAAAAATTAAAATAGACATTCCCTGTCCAACACCATATTCCGTAATTAATTCTGCAATCCACATTAAAAGAAATGTTCCTGCGGTCATAATAATAATCAGCCCGAGAAGTTTATCTGGAGATAACGAAGGCAATATACTGACTCCTTCTAAACTTTGCTTACTTAATGTGAAATATAAGCCATATGATTGAACAATAGCTAAGGGCAATGTTAATGCTTGTGTATATTGATTTATTCTTTGCCTACCAAAATTGCCTTCCTTTGATAGTTCCTCTAGTTTAGGAACAACCATAGTTAAAAGTTGAATGATGATCGAAGCGCTAATGTATGGGCCTACACCCATTGCAACAATAGACAAATTCCTTAGGCCACCACCACTAAAAACATTTAAAAAACTTAGGGCTTTATTTGAATCAAAAAATAATTTAAGTGCAACTGTGTCAACTCCAGGTACTGGAATGTGTGCTAAAAATCGATATAAGGCTAAAATTATAAGTGTAAATATTACCTTTGATCTAAGATCTGGGATTCGAATAGCTTTAAGCAGATATGACGTCATAAAAGTATTCTACCATTAAGATGCATTTCCACCTGCGGCTTTTATCTTTTCTATTGCTTTCTTTGAATATTGAAAATCCTTAAAGTCAATTTTGCTCTTAAATTCACCTTTTCCCAAAATTTTAATGGAATCAAATTTTGTTGTTTTTATCAAACCATTTGTCATAAGGACTTCTGGTGTAATAGATCTTAAGGAATTTAATTTTTTATTTTCTGAAATTTTACCTATGTTTATGGAAAGAACAGTTTTTTGAGCGTGATTAATAAATCCTCCACGATACGGCATTTTATGTACTAAAGGAGTCTGTCCACCTTCAAACCACTGTTTTGTTTTACCGCCGGTTCTAGATTTTTGCCCTTTCATTCCTAAGCCTGATGTATGACCACCTTTTGTTGAACCGTACCCACGTCCAACCCTTCTTGACGATTTATTATATCCACCAAGTTTGATAAGGCTTGATAAACTTATATTCATTCTGATATCTCCTTAGTATTAGTAACAGAAGGCTTAGATTTCAATAATTTTAAAGCCTTAATAATTGTGTATGCATTACTGATTTGGTTATTCGTGCCCATTATTTTTACTGAAATATTTTTAATGCCTGCCAATTCCAAAACTTGCCTAACTGAACTACCTGCAATAATTCCAGCTCCAAGAGGTGCTGGCTTCATAAATAATATTGCCGCACCGTTTTTAATATAAATTTCATGAGGGATACTTCCATTTTTTGTAATCGGAATTTCAATCATTGTTCTTCTCGCTCTATCTTTCGATTTTTTAATCGCTGTTAGATTTTCTTTTGATTTAGCAATTGCTACGCTGATTTTCCCATCATGATCGCCTGAAGCACTTAACGCTGAAAAATGGAAAGAAGATCCACCGGCTCTCTTTGTAGAGACACGCCTTATTTGAAGGACACGATCTTCAATCATAGCGTGCCTACTCTCTAAAGTTTTTTGATTTAAATTGTGTTTGATCTCTTCTCTCACCATAATAATTTATTTAAAATATAACCCCAGAACTTCTTAGACCTTCAGCAAGTTTACTAACTCTACCATGATATTTGTAATAACCTCTATCAAATATTGCTTTTTTTACATTGAGTTTTTTTAATGATTCGCCAAGTGCTTTCCCTGTTTCCAAAGCAAAATCCATTTTTGTTTTTGCTTCTGGAACTTCCTTTAGGGATTTTGAAGCACAACTTGCAATAGTATTCGCAAAAACATCATCAATTGCCTGTGCGTATATAAATCTGTTTGATCTAAATACGCAAATTCTTGGAACTTCTGCAGTCCCAGTTATTCTGCCCCTTACTTTAAATTTTCTACGCTCTTTTGCGGTTTTAATTATCATATTATTCTCTAAATTATGCTTTTGCAGCTTTACCTTGTTTGCGTTTAATTATCTCGTCTCTATATTTAATACCTTTTCCTTTATATGGCTCCGGCTTTCTTATTGCTCTAATATTTGCAGCTGCTTGTCCAACCATATGTTTGCTTGCCCCACTAACCTTAACAACAGTATTACCTTCAACTTCTAATAAAATTCCTTCAGGAGCATTGAATTCGACAGAATGTGAATACCCTACGAAAAACTTCAAATTGTTCCCTATCTTCTCGACTCTGTAACCAACTCCAACAAGATCAAGCATTTTTATGAATCCCTCGCTAACTCCAATTACTGCGTTATTTAATAATGATCTAACAAGTCCCCAATAGGCACTACCGTTTACTAAATCTTCTGAAGAAAGCTCAACAACAATATTAGAATCTTTATTACTAACTATTATTCCAGGTATTTGTGTTACTTGAACAGATCCTTTTGCACCAGTGACATTAATCATTTCCTCTGATATCTGGACATCAACACCTTCTGGAATTTTCACTGGGACTTTTCCAATTTTGCTCATTGTATTAATAAAACCTACAAATAACCTCACCACCTAGATGCTTTTTTCTTGCTTCGTTAGCCGTCATTATGCCTCTTGAAGTTGAAATAACTTCGACACCAAGACCTGCGATAATTGGCTTTAGATCCTTTGCACCAAAATATTTTCTTAAACTTGATTTTGAAACCCTTTCAATCTTGCTAATAGCTGGTTCCATTAATTCATTATATTTCAATGAAATACTCATACCTTTAAACTTGCTGTCTTTTGCCTTGAAAACTTTCACATCAGAAGCAAATCCCGTTTGAACAATTAATTTTGCGATTTCCTCTTTTAATTTTGAATATGGCATCTCAACAAAACCAGACTTTCTCGATTGAGCGTTTCTGATCCTAGTTAACATGTCCGATATCGAATCTGTATTCATATTATATATTTACCAACTTGCTTTTCTTACTCCAGGCAAAAAACCTTCGTGTGCAAGTTCTCTAAAACACACGCGGCATAATTTAAACGTCTGCATATATCCCCTGGCCCTTCCACACTTAAGACATCTGCTATATTCTCTTACTTTAAATTTTTTCGCTTTTTTCCAT
>PFSJ01000016.1 GCA_002789015.1 candidate division WWE3 bacterium CG_4_9_14_0_2_um_filter_35_11
TGACATACTTGATGGAAAGCATGACAATATAGCCGAGGAACATTTTTACCTGGCAGGAAACATACAAAGCGTTGTTGAAAGATCAAAACGTGACAGATAAGTTTAATCTGATTATAAAAACGCCGGAAAAAGAAACTTTTTCCGGCGAAGTAGATAATATCTACATCACAACAGATGTCGGAGATACAGAAATACATCCTTTTCATGCATCTTTAGGAGCTGTCGTTTCATATAGCCCAATAATAATTACAATTTCTGAAAATAGGCAGATCGAATACATAATAAAAAGAGGTGTATTGTTCTTTTCGAATGAAAAAAATGAAGCCTTGCTTGTGGCATATTCTGCTCAAAAACGTGAAGAGATAGACTTTGAGAGTGCAAAGGAATATTTAAAGTTTGTTAACGAAAAACTAAAATCAAAAGACGACGACTCACTTGGAGATTTCACGCTGAAATTTTTGGAAGATGAAAGAATCGCGCTTGTTAGAGAATTTGACTTAGATTGATAGATTCTAGTCTTTTAAACTCGTCCATTTTTCAGCTTCATCCAAGACTTCCTTAAAAACTTGCCTAACACGAATTCCTGCAGCTTTTCTAATTAAACGACTTGAAGATAGTGTTGGTGCCTGCGGCGGCGCGGTTATTATTTGTCCACCGATTTTTTTAATTAGCGCCGCCGCAGACGATTTATCTATTTGATTCCAATCTTCGACTACTGTAAAAAAAATATCTGGCGAAAGTTTTTCTATTACCGGAGTAATTTCGTCATGATCAAAAATCACTATATAATCGACAAATCCAAAGTACGCCATTAATTCCGCTCTTGAATATTCATCAACAATTGGCCTTCCTCTGCCCTTTTGTCTAAAAATTACATCGTTTGATGGAATTGCCAAAACCAACACATCACCATATGATTTTGCTTTATTAAAAAATCTCGCATGTCCCGCATGAAGTAAATCACATGCTCCAGATGCCAAGACTATCTTTCTTCCATCCGATTTAAGCTTTGAGCTAATTTGTGGCAACTTTCCTTCATCAACTATTTCACCAAAATATTTGCGCTCAAATAAACTTAATTTTTTAGAGTGGTTTCCGAAATCAAGTCTTTCTGATCTTACATCGGTTTTTAATCCAGACCACATTTTTTTCTTCCAGTCCCCTTTTGATAAATCAATTTTCACTTTTCCAAAGAAGTATTCAATTATTTCTTTAATTTTAAGATCTGCAACTCTCTCAACTATCGCTGAAGCCGATACAAAAGGCTGTGACTTCTTAACATTAATAATCTTACCTCCATAGCTTTTTATGAAATCGGCCTCTTTTTTTTTTCTTAAATGACTTCGAAAGTCAATTCCTAATCCATAAAATATGTCCGGCTTAATTTTCTTTAGAATTGGCAATATATTCTGTTTATCAACATAAACTGTGTTGTCTACAAATTTAAAATATTCTATTAATTCTGCACGGTTTTTTTGATCAATTAGAGGAAATCCCTTCCCCCTCAATCTTTTTCTCGATTTGTTAGTTGCCACTCCAACTATTAATATATCTCCGTAAGATTTAGCGCCTAATAAATATGCCGCATGTCCGCTATGAATTAAATCAAAAGTTCCAACAGTAAAAACAATTTTCTTATTTTGCGTATGCAATTTATCACAAAACTTCTTCAAATCGGAGGTGTTTATGTGTTTGCCAGCTTCATGTATTTTTTCCACATTGATAGTATAACGCAATATCCGCGGTTAAATGTTATAATACGAGCGTGAATTATAGTGATTTAATATTCGATAAGTTTTTGGGGTCGTAGCTCAACTGGTTAGAGTGTCTCCCTGTCACGGAGAAGGTTGCGGGTTCAAGTCCCGTCGATCCCGCCATTATTATTTAATTCCTCTGCCCTAATGTTATGTCTGAAGAAATACAAGAAACCCAAAAAAAGCAGGAGGTAGCAAAGTATATTTATATTTTAGTGATCTTTATAGGGCTAATCGTTCTAGGATCAACATATATCGCTTATACATATTTCAATACATCAAAAAACAATGTATCTACTGATGACATTGCTAATGTTGATGTAACCGAAGTTGTTCCAGTTACAGATGACTCTGGATTCCAGACCCCAGTACTTGGTGACAGTTTCGGAATTACAGATGGACGTGAAGTTGCTGACAATTCAGTAAAAACATTAGTTCCAGTTCCAGCCAAAGAAGTTGAAGCGGTTCAATTGGAAAAAACAACTGCGTCAGATACTTCTGGAATTTCAAATGCAAGAACATGGAAAGCAAATGATTATAAATTTGGCGATATAAAAATCGGCTCATACACAGTAATCTATGGAGACACGCTTTGGGAACTTGCTGAAGGTGCATATGGACTTGGATCAAAATGGATAAACATTGCAAACGTAAACACAATCCAATACTTTGCAAATGGAAGACCATTGATCGAAGTCGGACAAGTACTGACTATACCTGAAGATAAGTAACAACTTCGTGTGATAAAATCAAAAAGACGCTCACTTCGTTCGCGGGAGGAAGGAAACCTTGCACCCGCTCACTTCGTTCGCGGGAGGAAGGAAACCTTGCACCCGCTCACTTCGTTCGCGGGAGTAGTTCAGTGGTAGAACGCTTCCTTCCCAAGGAAGAGATCGCGAGTTCGAGCCTCGTCTCCCGCTCCATATTGGGGTAGCCCTTTTTTCTCAAATCTAAACATTTGCCAAAATTCGACTCAAATTTTTTTTACGAATAATTGTGTTTGCTCCGCTTCTGCGAATAATGACAAAACCGTTTCTGCCACAATATGAAGACGGCAACTTAATACTCCTTTTAGAAAAGGTATAAAAATCGGATGTCATACAATTCATGTATAATTTCGGGTTTGTTTTAATTAACCGATTCCTTAGCTTCTCTAATGTATTAAATATAACCCTATAATGGGTACTCCTGTTTACTGTTATCTTGACATTATTTAAACTATCAATATTATTCTCAAACTTACCTGAAGAAACAACCTCATCCAAATGAATAAATCGAATAGAAGACTTAGAATATGCTTGATGTAAACTCGCAAATAAATCTAATCTTGGAGGACTAACTTCTTTATTTTCATCAATATAAACTTGATTGAATATAGGCGTTTCAAAGTCAATAGCACATATCAGTGGACTTGATATCGGAAGTTGGCTCAAATCAGATTTAATCGACGTAAGAACATCTTCTGTGGTGCACATTTCTCTTAGATACGAATGGCAAATTCCCCTAAATGCTAAATCTTTGTGCACACACAATAACTTTTTTCCAGTAGTCGTATGTCTATAAAAAACATTACAATTGCTAAAATCCCCATGGTTTATTATTGAGGAACTAGCCAGAAAACAATTAGAAAGGCAGTCAGTTTTAAGTACACAACTTGTGACATCGTATTCAGGTGGGGCCATTATATTAATTTGTTTATCCAGAGGAATAGACCTATCGATTTCGAGTTTCCCATACTTAGTCTGAATAACAATGTCCTCTGGTAATTCAGATGGAATAAAATGAGAATAGCTCGTATGTAAAAACTTCACGTTACCGAGGCTTTTAACTTCTTGTATGAACTTAGGATTTTTAGACCGCAAAGCTTCAAGTGTAGTCCCAGTGAAGCAGATATTAATTGGCACTTCTGTGGCAGATAGTAAATCTAGATAGCCTCCATTAATTAGGTAGTTACGCATTCCACTAGTAACAGAATAATGATCTATATTTGCGTAATAAACAAGTGCAACTGTATATTTCATCCTAGAAAGAAATCAAGCGCTCGATATAAAACGGTTCAAAAAGTAAGTCTACTGTTTCGCCCAACTCTAAAGATTTTCTAACAGAATCAGTACATCTATGATGGAGATGGTTATGAAACTCATATTTAGCTAAACTACTAACTCGTTTAAGGTCAATTGTCCCGGACTTCCTTATTTCTTCTTTAAAACATTTCAAAGATTTAATCTTAAATTCCAATAACTTTTTATTTCCAAAAAAGAATAAATTGGGACTGAATCCCCTGCTATACGCTACACGATAATATACAACATTTTTCACGGAACGAAATGCGACTAAAGAGTGAATGGAAACTACTTCATGGTCCACGTGTAAGTCGTTGGGGTATATTGTATATGCTATATCGGGCTTTATATCATTAACGATCTTCTCAACTCGATTTCTAAAATCAATCGAAAATTCTGATAATCTAGAGCAAGGCAATTCAAGATTTATTTGTTCTTGTATCCCTAGAATTCTCCCAGCTTCTTTCTCCTGTTTTATACGACCTCTTGGGGAATCCTTATATTCGCCAACAGTAGCAGTAATCGCGGTTACTCGAACTCCCGCAGATGTGTACTTTTTGATTCGCATACCCATACCTAATTCGTAATCATCAGGATGAGCAGAAACTATGAGTACATTCTTAATATTCATTGTCTATACCTCGCAGTTTTATACAAAATCCAACTATCTACCATTGCAGTATCTTCATCATTTAAACACGGAGCAAGTAAATTATATCCCCTTTTATATGTATCTATAATTCTCCGCGAGATACTCTCAACGAATGATTGATTATTAATAATTTCCATTAGTGTATTTCGCTCATAATAAGTATATTCGCGATGAACACCGTATAATCTTCGCAAAATACACTTAGCCTCATCCGAAACTAAGTTATAGAGTGTTATAGATGCTACCGTACAATGGCCTTCCCTTAAATCATTTAATCTAGCGGGTTTTGACTTCGAACTTTTCATGTCAGACATATCATTTGCAATTTGCCCAGCTTGATTAAATAAGGTAAGGCCTAACCTCAACGAATTTAATATTTGCTTAGCTTCGCCAGTCCAATACATTGGCGAAGCCAATGCTTCTACTGGGAGGTAGGTATGAAAACTATCCCTTGCGATATAATTCCAAAGCAGGTCGGATTCGGGTGTGTCAAAACTCATCTTGTGATGCATTCCGATAGAATCTACACCCCAATTTACATATTCATATCCCGCACTAGCAACTAAAGGGTCTACTTGTTCTGATAAATACTTCAAAATCGCCTTTAGTACATCCCCAGCCTTTTCCTTGACTTGAGTTCTACCTAATCGAAACCACTCGCTAGGCTTACCGTTTCTTTCAGAATCATTATCAAGTAAATCATCAACTATTGTAGACAACCCCCACAACATCTCAGTTGCCGCACCGATTTGAACAGCTCTATGGACATCTAGCCCCTGTCCTCTGGCAATAAACACCGGCCATAAAGCTTTTTCTTTATGAACTTGCGTTACCTGGGCTGATAAAACCATTTCCTGCGCATCGGTCGATAAACCACCCAATATATTCATGTATTCATCTAAACATCCAACGGATTCATATTGATCAAAAAATCGCTGTACTGTCGTGTCGTAAATATCAGCTTGTAATACCGCCCTCAACTCATCAGTTTGACTAGGAATATTCATATTCTTTTGAATCGGCAAGTTTAATATATAGGTCCCCTTTAGAATTATCTAAAAAACTATATATACTAAATTTCACCAAACTACTTTCATTTGAAATATTTATTACACCAAAAGATATAGGGCATTTTGTGCTAATGACTTTATGCGTAAGACCTCCTGGACAAAAATATACTGTTCCTTCTGCTTTCTCAATTCGTGGCTTATGTATATGTCCATGTACGACAACGTTGTATTTCCCTATTAAGTTCCTTTGTTGATTAGTATAATATCGGCTTAAATCCATACTCATTCCTAGTGAGACACGTAGTTTATTTTTTAGAACGTCAAAATGTTCATATATCGGATTAAAACTTTGCCCATGGTAGAAAAATAACTTTCTATTCGCAATATTCATTTCTTTTACTATTAATGTGACTCCAGAATCCACATCATGATTACCTTTGATATAAACGATTTCTTTATTACTCATTACCTTGTTGAACTTAGGAAACTGACTAGATTCAGCAAGTATCTTGAGCGCTTGTACAAAATTGCTTATACCATCACCCAAGTGGACAACCAACCGAGCATTTTCTAAATATGGAGTTAATAACGGAAGTAAAATAGACAATTTAGAACTACTAAATTCTGTATCGCTTAAACACAGGATAGAAATGTCCTCATTCATATTATCCATTAGTCAGATAATACCACGCATATTGGGGTAGCCCTTTTTTTCACTTTGACATATATTTCCCAGTTAATCCTTCTCCTAAAGCAGAACCGTTTAAACGCTGTGTGAAGCTTCAACTACCGAAATAGCAAAAAATTACTCAACCTGATACCAGTATAAAACACCGAATTTATTATTTCCATGCTCGTTATTATTACCATTATTTTCCTCTTGGCCTGGAGGAAGTGTCATCGAAATTTCGATTTTCGATGTATAACTTTCTATAGTTGCACTTACTTGTATTACTTTAAAAACTGGATGCGAATCGAATATTATCTCACATGTGCCATTGGACAATTCAATTGTCTCGGGAATATCTTGCGAGCCTTCTGACCTTGCCATAATGTCTTCTACACAACTTTCTGCTAAATATAAAACCTTTGCTTTTTTATATACCGCATCGATATTTTGAAGCCTTGATTGACTTTGTAAACTTGCTGAAACTGTTAAGAACGTCAAAAAAATACCAATAATAATGACAGTTAATATAGCTCCGAATGAATTCAATTTATTTGTTTTTACCATGATCTTATTGTTATAGAAGAACTATATGTGTAATTTGAATCTTCACCAGGAAGCCCAGATTTTGCAATAACGCTTGGAGATGTAAATGAAATATCATACGTCACAATATCTCCATAATTCTTTGCAATATGATCAAAAGACAGGCTACTAATTTGTGACAAATTAGAATTCAATGAAGTTACAGTCCCAAGCGGGGAACAATCGGAATCAGAACTCCTTCCTATCAATACAGAATTATTAGAAAAACTAATTCTTGTAGATCCATATAAATAAACTGATTGATTATTTATTAAACAAATATCACTAGAAGTAGAACTATAAACTCCAACTGAATTTCGAATTTCAGTATTTAACCTATTCATTAAGATACTTGCATCATTTAGCGTTGCACTTGTTATATCCAGTCTTTTTTGATGAAAAATACTATCAGAGAAAAAATATAAAATTGCTAAAAGCAATACGCCAGAAATAGTTATGTAGATCATCGCTTCAATTATTGTAAAACCTGAACGTCTAATTTCCATTTGTTAAGTAAACAACAAAACTGACTTCTTTGTTTTGAAGAGAAAGCCATGACCATGAAACTTTTGATTCAACTTTCTTTGTATTTGGATCAGCCATACCCGATGTATCCGAAATGTTGCCTGAGCCATCGCGAAAAACATCAGAAATGATTAACGACCTAGTATATCCATTTTCTGTTTGGGGATCTTCCACAAGATCCCACCCGTCATTCGTTAAATCAATACCATATGTGCCAGAATCAAGATTACCCCATGAGGCGGCGCGGATAAACCGCGCCGCCTCAATTCCTTCTTCCGCATAAAAAACAGCTTTCATATACGCATTGTCATAAGAAATATTTCTGTATCCCAAACTAACAACAGAGCGAACCGGTATAGCAATTAACAAAAAAACCGTCATCGCAATTAAAAGCTCTATTATGCTAAATGCTTTCAAATTTCGAGTCTTCATATCAAAATTAATTAACAATGACACTAACTCCACCAGATGCATTTACACTCAAGGTTTTTGAATACGATCCGGAAGAAACCACAACATTTAAAAGTCCATTTGCTGGATTTGGTTCCGCATATAATTTTGAAAATGTTGTTGTATTTAATCCGCTTACGCTTGAAAGACTTTGTAATGTATAAGATTCTTTTCTACCATTTGAATCGCACGTTCCAGAAAAAACATAAATTCTATTTGAGACTAAACAAACCCCCCAACTTTCCGTATCTTTAGAATTTACTGAATTTTGCCTAGCATTTTGTATTGCTAAAAGCATATTATCGGAAGTCGAATCAACAGCAATTTTTTTTAACATTGCAGAAACCGGTATCGAACCAGAAACCGTCAAAATTGCTCCGACTGCTATAACTAAAGCTAATTCGACAAGTGTAAAACCCAAAATATTTTTCATCTTATGTTCCAATTGTATCTGTAATGCTATAAATCGGAGTTAATATTGCTATTGCAACATATCCAACCATGACTCCCATTAAAACCAATAATATTGGCTCAAGTGAACTTGAAAGATTAGCAGCAATATTATCGACTTCATCTTCATAGAAATCACTTAAATACACAGAAACGTCGCCTAAAGATCCGGTTCGATCACCAATATCTAGCATACGGGTCAACATAATTGGGATCGGCGTGTCTTTTATACTTTCAATGGCCACGCCGATCCCAGCTCCATGACTAACCTGTTCATGAATTCTTTCTAAATCAACCGCAAACTTTTTATTAGTTAATGTCCTTGAAGCAACATCCAAAGCTTTAACAATAGGAACTCCACTTTTTATCAAAACGCCAATATTTCTTGTTAACAAAACAAGCTCTTTTTTTATAATGAAATTCCCCATAATTGGTATTTTTAACATATAAATATCGCGAATCAGCCTAAGTGCGGGCAGTCTATATAGGTAAACAAAAACAATTACAATGAATAAAATAATTACGCCAAATGTTATTCCATGATTTTGAATGAGCTCAGAAAAATCTAAAAGTAACTTTGTGGCAATCGGCAATTCTTGATTATATCCTTTATAAAAATCAGTAATTTTTGGCAAAATAAAAATCGTAATGAAAATTCCAATTCCTATCATTGCGCTAAAAACAACGGCTGGATAAAACAAGGCTCCTTGGATTTTCTTTTTGAGTTTGTAATCTTTAGTTAAATAATCCGCGAGGTAGTTAAAATTATCATCTAAAGTACCGCTTTCCTCACCTATTTTCACTAAGCTCAAATGAAACTCTTTGAATGCACTTGGATATTTCGCCATCGCCTCTGCAAGCATTTCACCGTTACCTGTTAATACAACAATTTCAGAAAGTATTCTTTTTAAAGCCTTTGATGGAGTTTGCTCTGCAACTATTTTTAAACCTTCATAGATACTTATTCCACTTTTTATGATAAGCGACATGTGCTTGAAAAAAAGTACAATATCAACATGACTCGGCTTATCGATAGATTCGTTCAATTTTTTAAATATTTTAGCAAAACTCATGGGCAAGTTTTCAAACTCATTCGGACAAGACTCTTACTACCTCGGATATTGTTGTCATTCCATTATGCACTTTTCTTATTCCATCATCTAACATAGTTGTCATACCTTTTTGTACTGCCATGTTTTTAATCTCTGTTGTAGTTTTTCTTTGAATAATTGCATCTCGCATTTCTTCATCCACTGAAAGGACTTCATATACGCCAATTCGTCCAGCGTATCCAGTATCATGGCAAGCATGACAGCCTTTCCCTTCGTAAAGTCTAATTTTCACCTTTCCTTTATACTGCTCTTCGATAATATCTGAAGCTGTCGGATACTTTTCCTGAAGTTCTTTAATAGTTGTTTCAAAACTATATCTGCAAGCTATGCAAATTTTTCTTACTAACCTTTGTGCTATGACCAAATTCATTGTGGATGCAATCATAAACGGCTCAACATTCATTTCCATAAACCTAACAACAGCTGTTGCTGCATCATTCGTGTGCAAAGTTGATAAAACTAAATGCCCAGTCATAGAAGCGTTAACTGCGATGTGTGCTGTTTCCTCATCTCTAATTTCTCCAACTAAAACTATATCTGGATCTTGTCTTAATAAGCTTCTCAAACCATTTGCAAATGATAAATCTGTCTTTCTATTAACTTGAATTTGGTTGATTCCAGTTAGCTCATATTCAACTGGATCTTCGATTGTGGAAATATTAACTTCGCGCTTGTTTAAAATTCTAATAATCGCATACATTGTTGTTGTTTTCCCTGATCCTGTTGGACCCGTTGCTAAAAGCATGCCAAATGGTCTTTTATATGCTTTTACAACTTTTTCCAAATCAGAATCTGAAAAACCTAAATCTCCTAGATTAAGGTTTCCTGCATCTCTAAATAAAAGCCTTATTACAACTTTCTCTCCTTCTATTGTTGGAATAATAGAAACCCTTAAATCTAAATTAGCTCCATCAAGATCAAAAGAGATTTTTCCATCTTGCGGAGCGGTATGGTCATCAGTTCTCAAATTTGACATAACTTTTACCCTTGTAACCATATTCGGGTGCAAAGCTCCAGGTAAAGTAACAATGTCATGTAAAATCCCGTCAAGTCTAAATCTAACGATTGTATTATTATCTTGAGTTTCTATATGTATATCTGAGGCTTTGTTACGTTGTGCATACTGAATGATAGTGTCAATAATTTTAACAACAGGAGGATCAACATCTTTCTGTCTTTCAGTTTCCCTGACGTATTTATCAATAATTTCATCAAATGCAGCAACAACGCCTTTCTCATAATGCCCCAATGCTGAATTAATTCCGCGAAGTGCTGCAAAGTGTGCAATCACAGACATGCCAGCTTTTTTCTCAACCTGTTTTTTTACTACTTCATCATTCGGATTTAGCGTTGCAACGTGCAAACCATCTTTATCAATACGAAACGCAATAATACTATGTTTTTTTGCGTAAATATGTGGAATTATATTTAAAATATCATTAGGTATTTCTGTATGAGACAAATCAATATAAGGAACTTTTATGGAATCAGCTATTAATCTTCCTAAGTCATCCTCTGAAATAGGGCTATATTCAAGAATTGCCGTATATATCGATAATCCCTTCCCTGAAACCAATTGGTTAATTTTTTCGATGTCCGAATCTTGTGCAAGGTTGTTTTTTAAAAGTAAATCTAAAAGACCTTTATCGTTTAAAATATCATTTGGCATATTAACTTAAGCTTTCCTTAACTTTCATCAACACATCTTGTATCGAGGTATTACTTTTAATTATATATCCAATGGCCCCAAGCATCATCGCAGAATCAACATCTTCTTTTTGCCCCAGGTTTGAAAGAACTAATACCTTTACATTTTTAAAATTTGCATCTTCTTTTATCGACTGAAGTGTTTCAAATCCATCCATTTTTGGCATTATTAAATCAAGCATAACAAGATCTGGGACCCTAATCTTCATCAATTTCAAAAGCTGTTCACCATTACTAGCAACACTCACCTCATAGCCCATTTCAGTTAATCTTTGGTTATAAATACTAGAGTAGAAATTATCATCCTCTGCAATTAAAATGTATTTTTTATTTACATGGTTATCTGTCATTTTTTTGATGGAAATAAAACTTTAAATTTTGAACCAACTGCTTCTTCACTTTCAAACGAGATCTTATATCCACAGACATCACAAATTTTCTTACACAAGAATAATGAAAGCCCAATCCCCTTTGCGTATAAATCGTCAGAATTTTTAGATCTGAAAAATTCAGTAAAAATCTTTGATTGATCTTCAGCTAGAATACCGATACCTTTATCGCTAACCTCAAACATGATTTCGCCTTTATCGGACTTAACCAGACTTACTAAAACTTCGGAACTTGGTTTTGAATAAACTA
>PFSJ01000024.1 GCA_002789015.1 candidate division WWE3 bacterium CG_4_9_14_0_2_um_filter_35_11
AATCCTCCATCTCCACAATTTCTGGCAAAATTATTGGTAATTTATATTACAGTGGTAAAAAGCCAGAAATCCTAGAAAATTCCTTTATAAATGGACAGGTCATAGAAACAATAAAAGATGAAAATATTGAAAGTTCAAATAGAGCAGATTTAATCATTTCAAAAATTATCCACTCATTAACTATGATATTAGTTGGACTTGTTCTTCTTAAAATTAACAAAGATAAATTGTCCGAAGTTGTAGTTTCATATAAAGCAAATTTGGGACGAAATATACTACTCGGAGTCGCAAGTTCAATATTAATTCCGGTCATTGTAATGGCACTCTTTATATCAATTATAGGTCTTCCTATTGGACTTTTTATTACGTTCTTAACAATCTTTGCTGGGTATTTTGGATACGTTATTCCAGCAATAGCACTTGGACAAAAAGTCTTTGAAAAAAGATCTCTAGGGATGCTTCAACTTATAACAGGCGTTTTGCTTTTAGATATTTTAACAATGACACCAATTATTGGTTCAACCTTATCTATTATAATTGTAGTATCATCGATAGGACTTATAGTGAATAAATCCGTTCTCAAACCCAAAGTCACAAAGTCAAAAAAATAATGAAAAGAATATATATATATATTGTTGGGGCTCTAGCAATCTTAATTATCGGCATATATTTTATAAGGTCAAAACAATCACCTATAGCAGTGGATCTTGTTGAAATACAGCAAGTTGAAGTCGAAAGCACAATATCTGCAAGCGGAATTGTTAAATCCGAAAACCAGGCAAATTTAGCATTTTCAGCTTCCGGAAAAATAACCTACCTTGGCCCTCAAAAAGGTACACAGGTTTCAAAAGGACAACTTTTGGCTCAAATATACGCATTTCCACAAGCAAAGTCTTCACAAAGTGCTAAAGATTCAAGAGACATCGCAATTAGAAATAAAGAAGCATATATCGATACATACGCAGATGCATCTAGCGACTTTCACAATAGCGATGAGTACAAAATTCAAATTAGAAAATATGATGAATTAATAAGCCAGGCGGAAAGCTCATATCAATCAATAGTCGGTTCACTTGATAATTTAAAAATCAGATCTGCATTTGCTGGCACTATATTAAATGTCACAAAAGATGTTGGCGAAATTGCATCCGCTGGAGAAACAATCTACGAAATCACAGATCTATCAAAAAAATATTTCGAAGTAGCAATTGATCAAGAGGATTTTGGCAAAATTAAAATTGATCAACAAGCTCACATATCGCTCGATGCACATGCAGACGAAGTATTTGAAGGAAAAGTGTATGAACTTCCAAATTCAGCTGAAACAGGTTCAACAAATAATGGAAGTTTTGTAATAAAAATCAAAGTCGAGGATAAAGCTAATAATGAACTTCCAATACTTATTGGTATGACCGGAGATGTTGATGTTGTTATTCAGAAATCAGAAGGTGTAGTAACAGCAATTCCATTTGATGCAATATATACAGACACTGACGGTTCAAATTATGTTTGGACACTTGTAAGTGGAAACATTATACGAAAAAAGAATATTAAAATTGGTGTCGAAGGTAATTTATACACAGAAGTAATAGGTCTAGATAGTTTGACACAGGTTATTACATCAGCTGATTCAAAAATCGAACTTTTAGACGGCAAACCTGGAAAAATCACAAATCAATAAAGTGTCACAACAAACTTTAATCGAAACTCAAAATATTTATAAAACATATAAACTTGGGACGGAGATTATAAATGCACTCTCTGGCGTCGATATAAAAATAAAAAAAGGCGAATTTGTATCAATCGTTGGAAAATCAGGTTCAGGCAAATCGACATTGATGCATTTAATTGGACTTCTCGACACTCCGACTTCAGGAAAGATTCTTTTAAATGATAAAGATGTAAGCCGTTTAAATCAAAATGAATTGGCGTTCCTGCGAAATAAATCTATTGGTTTTGTTTTTCAATCTTTTAATTTACTGCAAAGGACTTCAACAATTGATAATGTAATTTTGCCTTTAAAATATAGCAAAACTCCAAAATCAGAATGGGCTCAAAAAGCCTTGAAAATGCTTGAACTTGTTGGACTTTCAGAAAGAAAAAATAATAAACCCAATGAATTATCTGGAGGACAAAAACAGCGCATTGCAATTGCACGTGCTTTGGTAAACGATCCGGATTTAATCTTGGCAGACGAACCGACAGGGAATCTTGATTCAAAGACTGGAGCAGAAATAATAGAACTTTTTAGAAAATTAAATAAGTCAGGAAAGACAGTTGTCATTGTTACGCACGATGAAGAATTAGCAAATGTTACAAATCGTAAAATAATAATTAAAGACGGAAAAGTTAGTAAATCGCTATAAATTATAAATAATGAAAATACTTGAAGTCACAAAGTCATCAATAACAGCACTTGGAGCAAATAAAGTTAGAACTGTTTTAACAATGCTTGGTGTAATCATCGGAGTTTCTGCCGTCATTTTATTAATTTCAATCGGTCGAGGAATTCAAAATTATATAACAGACCAATTTGATGCATTGGGTTCTAATTTATTATTTGTTTCACCAGGAAAAGTTTCCTTCGGGAGGGACCCTGGAAATTCATTTAGCAGAAATAAATTAGAAGAAAAACATATTAAATTAATTGAGACTCATGTTGCAGATATTGTCGAACAAATAACTCCAATGGTGAATGTAAGCGAAACGGTTAAATATAAAACAAAATATTACAATGCTGCAGTTGCAGGAATTAACGAACAAGGCAAATATTTGTTTGATTATTCAATCGATGAAGGCACTTTTTTTACAAGAGCTGATGTTAGATCACAAAGCCGTGTAGCTATTTTAGGCAAATCAGTTAAAAAAGAATTATTTCCAAATCAAAGCCCAATTGGTCAAATTATAAAGATTGGCGGAGATAGTTATGTTGTGATCGGCACAGCAAAGGAAAAAGGGAGTGACTTTGATGAACAAGTTGTTGTCCCATATACATCAGCGATTAGTTCATTTGAATTAAAAAACATTAGTAGAATTGTTGTGAAAGTAAAAGCAGACAAAGATATGAATATTGCAACAAAATTAATTGAAAGAGCCTTACTTCGAGATTTAGAAGAAGACGACTTTACTGTTTTATCTCAAGCAGATATTCTTTCAACCATCCAGAATATTCTACAAATGCTAACAATTGGTCTTGGCGCAATTGCTGGAATTTCACTTCTTGTTGGCGGAATTGGCATCATGAACATTATGCTTGTTTCTGTTACTGAAAGAACTCGTGAAATCGGTCTTAGAAAAGCACTTGGAGCAACGCCTTTTGATGTAGCACTTCAATTCCTAATAGAATCTGTTATTTTAAGCGTTACTGGAGGCTCAATCGGAATTATAATTGGTTGGCTTGCATCATTTGCAGGAAGAGCATACATAAGAACAGAAGTTCCATGGTGGTCCGTAGCAATCGCCTTTTCATTTGCAACATTTGTCGGTATAATCTTCGGAACCTATCCTGCAGTCAAGGCGAGTAAGAAAGATCCAATTGAGGCATTAAGATATGAGTAGTTAGTTTTAAGAATAATTATGCAAATCACAATAAAAAAGTGCGAAAATAACACATATAAAGCAGATGTAGTGATTGAAAAATTAAAGGTAGTTAACGCTTTTAATGAAGCACTTGAACATGAAGCCAAAGATATTGAAATTAAAGGATTTAGGAAAGGGAAGGCTCCTATAGATGTAGTGAAAAAGAACATTGACCAAGCAAAGCTTCGCAGTCATGCATTAAATCATATTTTATCTGACGCATATTCAAATATTGTTAAGGAAAATAAACTTAAACCGATAGTTTATCCAAGATTTAATATTTCTGAATTTGAAGACGACAAAGATTTAAAATTTACAGTGACAATTATCGAAGCTCCAGAAATAAAACTTGGAGATTACAAAGCTGAAATTGCAAAAATAGAAACGAAGGGAAAAGAAAGCCCAAGTGTTCAACAAATTATAGATGCTGTTTTAAAATGTTCCGAGGTAAAAGTTGCAGCAGAACTTATTACAGAAGAAACAGACAGAATGATGTCATCGTTAATTGACCAGCTAGGAAGACTTGGATTAACAATTGATAAGTACATGGAATCACAAAGCAAAACTCCACAAAGTTTAAGAGATGAATATTCAAAAACAGCAGAAAATAATATTAAATCTGATTTTTTAATTACCGAAATTGCGGGGGAAGAAGGAGTTATTATTTCAGATGAAGAAGTCGAAAAAACACTTTCTGCAATTCCTGATGAAGCAAGTAAAAAAGCTTTATCAAGTCCAGATCAAAAACTTTATATTAAAGCTGTTTTATTAAAAAATAAAACAATCCAAAAGTTGGCGGAAGCAAAGTAATTTATAGTATAATCAAAAACATGAGCATACTTATACCAATGGTAGTAGAAAAAGATCCAAGCGGATACGAAAGATCTTATGATATTTATTCAAGACTTTTAAAAGAAAGAATTGTGTTTATTGGTGGAGCCATCGATATGGATATGGCAAACACTGTAATTGCACAATTACTTTACCTTCAAGCGGATGACAGCGAAAAGGATATAAGTATTTATGTTAACTCTCCAGGTGGCATGATTTACAGTGGCATGGCTATCTACGACACAATAAAACATATGAAATGCGAGGTTTCAACAATTTGTGTTGGAATGGCAGCTTCAATGGGTTCAGTACTCCTTGCTGCCGGAACAAAAGGCAAAAGATTTTCATTACCACATTCCATGATCATGATTCACCAACCAAGTGGTGGTTCAGAAGGCCAAGCAACAGACATACAAATTCAAGCAAAAGAAATTTTAAGACTTCGAGAACAACTTTATAAAAAGCTAAGTGAAGACACAGGAACATCTGTAAAACAAATCGAAAAAGATGCAGAGCGCGATTTTCACATGACACCAGAAGAAGCTTTAAAATATGGCATCATAGATAAAATACTAAAGAAATAATTAGTTTTACTTTCGTGGGTGGTTAGCTCAGCTGGCTAGAGCGTCGCATTGACATTGCGGAGGTCATAGGTTCAAGTCCTATACTACCCACCATTTATGTTATTCTGATTTTATGCAGAAAGCCCTTTTAGATCTCAAAAACCAAATCTGTAAGATACATAAAGAAAATTCAATAACAGATGAGGAGTTTTCAATCTTTGCCGAAAATACAACTGTTGCTTTAATGGCGGGAGGTGAAAGTAGCAGATTTAGATCTGTTCCAAGTTCCGAAAATACAAATAAAAATTCTTATAAACTTCCAAATGATGACACGATGATTGAAATGACAATCAGAATGTATCGCGATGCTGGAATCAAAAATTTTGTAGCACTTGTATATCACAAATCAGAAACAATCATGGATCTTTTGGGCGATGGATCTTCAATGGGGGTTAAAATTACTTACAGTCACGACCCAGAGCATCCAGTAGGAAAGGGTGGAGCCGTTTTGAACGCACTTGTAAACGGATCAATTCCAGAAAATCATAACTTAATCGTTCATAATCCAGATGATGTAATACTTGATTACGAAGGGTCATTTCCAAGAGATATTATTGCAGGACACATCGAAGGCACTAAATCAGGTTCTGTTGCAACAGTTGTTGTAGTTGAAGAAACTCCATATGCATACACAGGCATGCAAATTATCGATAATAAAGTCACTAACATTGAGATGTATCCAATGATTCCAATTCCGACTCATATTGGCGTTACATTATTTTCACCAGATGCATTTTTATATTTTCGCGAACTTTTTGATTTAACTAAAAAATCAGACTTTGAAATGGTTTTATTTCCAAAATTATCATCAGAGAACAAACTTTATGCAGTCAGCATACCTGAAAATAACTGGTTGGCAGTTAACACACTTAAAGCATATAATGATTTAGTGAAAAGGTTAGAAATAAAGCGTGAACAATAAACCCAGTATCTTCAACAAATTCATAATCGCATTATTTGGGTCGTGGTATTCCGTTATTGGTCATACGGTTTTATTTGTTATCATCCTATTCGTTTCACAAGACCTATTATTTTTTAATACATTTGTTTCTATTGAGGCAATTTATATCGGCGTCCTGATTTTAATGGCAGAATATAGACAAGAAACAGAAAAAGAAAAGAAAGAAATTTCTCATAGGGAAAGTGATAGAAAATTAGTCAGAGAAGATGTCTATATCACGCAAAATGTTATGGATGAAATTAAAATATTAAAAACGCATCAACAAGCATCAAGCAAAGCCCTTGAAGAAATAAGAGATATACTATCTATCAGTACTAAAGATTAATAATGGAAAACAAATTACACGAATCACGACATAGCGCAGAACACGTTCTAACTCAAGCCATGAAAAACCTTGGTTATAAATTTCACATGGCAATGGGACCTGCAACAGACGACGGATTCTATTTTGATTTTGAACTTTTAGAAGGAACAATCTCTGAAGATGATTTTCCTAAAATTGAAAAAGAAATTGAAAAAATCATAAAGCTAGATCTTCCAATTACTGAACACGAAATAAACGCAGACGACGCAAGAAAACTTTTTAAAGACAATCCATACAAACAGGAATGGATAGATGAAATTATTTCAAACGAATCTCCATTAACAATATATTGGATAGGAACTCCAGATGCTAAAGATTCCTTTGTGGATCTTTGCAAAGGTCCACACGTAAATTCAACAAAGGAAATTGGAGTAGTAAAACTTCTATCAATTGCTGGAGCATATTGGAGAGGAAGCGAAAAAAACAAAATGCTAACAAGAATATATGGAACAGCGTTTGAAACAAAGAAAGAACTTGAAGAATACTTAGAAAAAAAAGAAAAACAAAGTGCAAACGATCATCGAATTCTCGGTAAAAAGCTTGATCTTTTTGCCTTTTCCGACCTTGTCGGAAAAGGCTTCGTCATGTACACGCCAAAGGGAACAATAATCAAAAACGAGCTTAAAAATGCACTTGTCGCAATGAGCAAGAAATACGGCGTTTTGGAAGTGAATATTCCACACCTTGCGAAAATTGATTTATACAAAATTTCAGGGCACGCAGATAAATTTTCCGATGAACTTTTTAGAGTAACAACTCACTATGACGAAGAATTTGTTTTAAAACCAGTGAACTGTCCTCATCATACTCAAATTTATGCTTCAAAGCCGAGAAGCTACAGAGATTTACCAATTAGATATATCGAATCAACTCAACAGCACAGAGATGAAAAACCAGGAGCAATCGGAGGCTTAAATCGTACGAGGTCATTTGAAATTGATGATGGACACACTTTTTGTACACCAAATCAGATAAAACAAGAAGTTATAAATACAATAAAAATTGTTGAAGAGTTTTATACAGGACTTGGCATGTGGGGAAAACATTGGGTATCTTTATCATTTAGCGATCCAAATACTCCAGAAAAATATATTGGCGAACCAAAAGATTGGCAAAAAGCAGAAGAAATGTTGCAACAAATTTCTGATGAGCTAAAACTAAATGCAAAAGTAATGATCGGAGAAGCAGCACTTTACGGACCTAAAATAGATTTTATGCTTAAAGATGTTCAAGGAAACGACAGACAACTTGCAACTGTTCAGGTTGATTTCGCTATGCCAAAAAGATTTGAACTTACATATACCGACGAAGGTGGTGTCAAAAAGACTCCTGTTATGATGCATAGAGCAATTCTTGGGTCATATGGCAGATTTATTGCAAATCTTATCGAAAGTACAGGCGGTGCGTTTCCAGTGTGGCTTTCCCCTGTTCAAGTTATGGTTATTGCAATATCAGAGAAATCCTTTGATTATGCAAAAAAGATAGAATCTGAATTGAATATGGAAGATATTCGTGTGGAATCAGATTTATCTTCTGAAACCATGGGAAATAAGATTAGAAAGGCGGGGGAGCAAAAGGTTCCATATATGCTAATTATTGGCGAAAAGGAAGCGGAGGCTAAAACAGTTTCAATCCGGACAAGAGATGGCAAACAGAAAAATAATGTTGATTTAAAAACCTTTACTAGTATGATAAAAACCAATATAATGACGAAATCGCTTGAAGTTAATATTTGAAAGGGTTTTCGTTTGTATCTAAAACTTAATGAAAAAATAGGCTCAAAGGAAGTTAGGCTTATAGACCAAAATGGGGAAAATGTAGGTGTGAAATCACGAGATGAAGCTATAAAAATGGCAAAAGAGCTTGGTCTTGATCTTCTTGAGGTTTCGGGATCAGCAGTTCCTCCGGTTTGCAAAATCATAGACTACAATAAATATCTCTATGAACAAAAAGGAAAACTAAAAAAGTCAAAATCTAAAAAAACTGAGCTTAAAGAGTTTACGATGTCTCCGAATATAAGTGAAGGCGATTTGAATGTTCGTATAAAAAGAGCAAAAGAATTTCTAGAAGATGGCAATATGGTAAAATTCACAGTGAAATTTAAGGGTAGAGAAGCAACTTACCCAGAACGCGGAGAAATTAAAATTAAAATAATAGAGTCAGAATTGAATGGCATGGGGAAAGTTGAAAGACCACTGCAAATGGTAGGACAACTTATGACTGTAACATTCATGCCGGTATCTAAATAAAAATATAAAATGGCAAAAAAACAAAAAATGAAAACAAGAAAAGTAGTAGTTAAAAGATTTAAACTTTCAAAAACAGGGAAAGTATTAAGGGAACACAGCAAAACTACACACCTAGGCCGAAAAGATGATTCAAGCACAAAAAACAGAAAAAAACGTATTGAAACAATCAAAGGAAAATTCAAAAAAAAGTTCTTGAAAATGTTAAAAGTATAAAATTATTATGTCACGTGCAAAAACAGGCGTTGTAAGACACCAACGACACAAAAAAGTATTAAATGCCACAAAAGGCTTTTGGGGATCAAGAAGTAAACTTTTCAGAAGAGGGCAAGAGGCATTTATTCGTTCTGGCGAACATGCTTTTAGTGGTCGAAAACTTAGAAAAAGAGATATGAAAAGTTTGTGGATTATCCGAATAAATGCCGGATTAAAGGCATTCAATATCAGATATTCATTATTTATTAAAAACCTCAATGACAGTAAAGTGATTCTAGACAGAAAGATATTGTCAGAGCTTGCGGTTTCATATCCAAAAGCTTTTGAAAAAATCGTTAAAAAAGTAAGTGAATAAAAAATCAGAGAAACTTGCCATAGATAATCATAAAAATCAGTTCTCAAAGGACTTGGATATTTTAGACATAGATTCTCTTTATATAAAATACTTAGGCAAAAAAGGTATAATTAACAGCCTTTTCTCAAAAATCAAAAACCTTTCAAACGAATTAAAAAAAGATATTGCCAAAGATCTAAATAATTTCAAATCTACAGTTGAATCAGAAATTAAAAATAAAAAGGCGTCTTCTGGTAACGCACCAAAAGAACATTTTGATTTAACTTACCCAGTAAAAGCAACTTCTGTTGGAAATTTACATCCAATTACAATTGTTACAAGAGAACTTTATCAATTCTTTCATTATTACGGATTTTCAGTTCAAGGCGGCCCAGAAATAGAAGATGATTTTCACAATTTCGAAATGCTAGGAGTTCCAAAAGACCATCCAGCAAGAGAATTGCAGGACACTCTTTATATTATGGAACCAGAAGTGCTTCTAAGAACCCAAACTTCAAGCATTGAATCACGTGTATTAAAAAATACTCAACCTCCTATTAGATTTGTCACAGGCGGAAAAGCTTTTCGAAACGAAACCGGAAGCAAAAGTAACGGAGCGATATTTCATCAATTTCAAGGAGTTTGTATCGATGAAAACATCACAATGGCAAATTTAAAATGGATATTTTCTAAATCATTGAAATTTATTTTAGGTGAAGACACAAAAATCAGATTTAGAGCAAAGTATTATCCGGAAGTCGAACCAGGTTTAAGTCCCGATATTGAGTGTACATTTTGCAAAGGTGATGGATGCGAAATTTGTAAATATAGAGGCTGGATTGAAATTGCAGGCGGTGGAATGATTCATCCAAATACACTAGAAAAAGCAAATATTGATAGTGATAAATACTCAGGTTTCGCATTCGGATGGGGATTAGATAGAATCGCCATGCAAAGATTTAAAATCCGTGATATCAGACTTTTAATTAACGGAAATTTAATTTATAAATAAAAATGAAGATACCACTAAGCTTTGTTGAAAAATATATAAGGATCGAACATACTCCAAAAGAATTTGGCGATATCATGACTGGCTTAGAATTTATGCAAGATGGTCCTATTAAAGAAGTTGACGGTGATAAAGTAATAGATCTTGAAATAAGACAAAATCGTCCAGACATGCTTTCTGTTATCGGAGTTGCCAGAGAATATGCGGCTTATCTAGGCAAAAGGCTTAAATATCCTGAACAAATCATAGAATCCGAAGTACCTTGGGAAACACCAAAAGGAATCTTAAGCGTTCAATCAAAAGAAAACGTCAAAAGATTTTGCTCAGTTCAAATCAAGGATATAAAGATTAAAAAATCTCCTGATTATATTATTAAGGCATTAAGTGCTTATGGAATGGCGTCTAAAAATAATTTAATAGACATAACTAATTACGTTATGCTCGAATATGGAATTCCACTTCATGCATTTGATGTAAATAAATTAAAAAAGGCACAAGGACACTCACTTCTTACAATAAGACAAGCAAAAGACGGTGAAATATTTGAAACTTGGCAAAAAACAAAAATAAATTTAGATACTAATGATCTAATTGTTGCAGACTCAGAAAAACCAGTGGCAATTGCTGGAATAATTGGAGGAGCAAATTCAGACATCGACCAAAGTACAAAAGAAATAATTCTGGAGGCCGCAGTTTATAATCACGCATCTATAAGAAGAACGGCAATTAAACATAACATTAGAACAGAAGCATCACTAAGGCATGAAAAATTTTTAAATCCAGAAATGGTTGAAGTCGCAATTAAAAGGGCAACATATTTGATTAAAGAATTATGTTCTGGAGAAGTTTCCAAAATAGAAGATTATTACGAAGGAAAAACGCCACCTAAATCTATAGAATTTAACATCTTTGAGATAGAAAGATTAGGAGGAATACACATAGAAAGATCTGAAGCTGTAAATCTTTTGGAAAATTTGGAATTTAAAATTAGAGACCAAAAAGAAGCAATTGGAGTCAACAAAGATATATTAACTGTAATTGTGCCAAATCACCGAACAGACGTTAATATTCAAGCCGATTTAGTCGAAGAGGTTTTAAGATTAAAAGGCTATGAACACATACCATTAATTGGAATAAGTTCATCGCCTCCAGATTTATCAACGACAAAGGATTTAATATTAGAGGAAAAGATCAGAGATATTTTGGTAAATCTAGGTTTATACGAACACATCACAAATCCTCTAGTGAAATTTGATTCAGAATCGAGTAGTAATCAAATTCAGTTAGAAAATCCCTTAAACGCAGACCTAGATGGGTTGAGAACAACAATAAGAGAAACACTCGTTCCAATACTTTCAAGAAACTCAAAAGCAGGGAATAACAACGTTGGATTATTTGAGGTTGGAAAAGTTTACTTTACAAAAAAGAAAGGTTCATTTACAGAGGAACGCAGAATAGAAACTGTTTACTCTAATGACACTAACTTGGAAAACAATTTCAGGAAAAAAGTAAAACCAGACTTTATGACCGTAATTACAAAACTTGGCCTAAATGATGAGAGCTTAAAATATTCTTCAAAAGGAGAGCACCTTGAATATACTTATAATAAAAAGCACGTCTCAAATTTATTCCAAAACGGCTACGAATTATTTACAGAAACAATAAAGGATATAGTTGAGATACAAAATATTCCGCTAACATCAATCGAGTCCTCCTTATCTCAAAGAATAGTTGAAGAGCTTTCTTTAGTCGTTTCAAAAAGTAAAGCCTTAGGTGAAATTTCCGAAATAATAAAATCAACAAAAGAATCTATATCTGAAGTTGAAATTACAGACCTTTATGAAGACGTAAAACTTGGTGCAGAAAAAATCTCAATCACGGTAAAAATGATATTCGAAGATAGTGAAAATAAGCTAACTAAAGAATCTGTTTCAAAAATAAAAGAGAATGTAATAAAGCTACTTAATAAAAAAGGCTTCAAACTAAGAGAATCCTAATCTTTTTTCTTATCTTCTTCGCAATGATCAAGATCAAATCTTTCTGGATTTTTCTCTTTTTCATAATCTGGGCCACGATAAGTATACAAAGAATCAGTATCATCTTTATATTTATTATCAATCCAAGCATCAACATACTTTTGCCATTCTGGTTTTTCTGCCGTATAAACGATATATAATTTATCTTCAATTTTTCCATCATCACAAATTTTAACTCTTTGGAAGATGTCTGATTTAGACTTAGGTTCAGTACCTTCAACGAAATATTCGACGCGCCTGTCTTCTTTATCTTCATATTGATCCATACCTGACAATGTTCCGACCCAAGCAGTTACAACACCTTCCGGCTTTGGAAATTCTGGATTTGGGTGATCCTTCAAATAATAACTTATAGCTCGATTCCAAATTGGAGCTGCGCCTGTAAGACCTGAAGCCAGACGTACATTCATCTGAGTTCCATCATTATTTCCGACCCAAACACCAATTGTAATATCAGGAGTAAATCCTAAAGTCCAGTTATCTTTCAAATCATTTGATGTACCAGTCTTTACAGCAGCTTTATTGGGAAGTGGAATATAAAGTTGAGATCTTCCACCAAAAGCAGGAGTTCTTGCATTATTATCAGACAAAATATCTGTTATTATCCAAACTGCACGTGGATCGGCAACTTGTCTTCCTTCAAAATTAACATTTTTTTCTAAAACTTTTCCATTTGTATCGGTAATTTCAAGAATTGCTACTGGATCTTTTGCATATCCACCATCAGCTAAAGATGCATAACCGTTAGTCATATCTAAAAGAGAAACCTCTCCACCGCCAAGTGCAATTGATAAACCAATTTTTGTCGGATTATATTCCAAAGACTTAACGCCTAAATCGTTGGCTAGTTTAACCATATTTGGAATTCCAACAAGATCAAGCATTTTTACAGCAGTCGAATTCACCGAATTTGCCAATGCATATCTAACTTGGATCGGTCCACGAAACCCCCAATTCCCGTAATTTTGCGGCGCATATGACTTTTGAGTTGGATTATCTTTAATTGGAAACTCTGTTTGAACGTCGTACATTAGTGAAGCTGCTGTATATCCTTGGATTAGACCTGTTAAATATGTAAAAGGTTTTAATGATGAACCTGGCTGACGTCTTCCTGTTGTAACATTAAATTGCCCGCTGATATCTTTTGAAAAATAATCAATTGATCCAACCATTGCTAAGATGTTTCTGGATTTTGGTTCCAAAGCAATAAGCCCAGCATTTGTTAAATCCAGAGCAGCAGCTTTTGTCACTTCATCCTTTACAATTGCCTGAAATTCTTCTTGAACATTTATATCTAATGAAGTTGTGACTTTTAAACCACCGCTATCAACAGTTTCATCTCCATACTTTTCACGCAGCAATTGCAACACATACATTATAAAGTGAGGAGCTTTAATTGACGTATCAATGCTAGCGTATACTAAAGGCTGCTCTATGGCTTGATTATATTCTTCATCTGAAATCTTTCTGTGTACTCCGTCTCGATCAACCCAACCTCTTTCGTGCATTAATTTCAAAACATATCTTTGACGATTTTTCGCGATTTCTGGATCGTTAAATGGAGAATAGTATGTGGGGCGCTGAGGCAAACCTGCAATTAAAGCAGCCTCTGCAAGAGTTAAATCAGCGGCACTTTTATTAAAAATAGTTTTGGAAGCTGCCTGCGCGCCCCACGTTGTTCCTCCATACGGAACCTCATTTAAATACATTTGTAATATTTCATCTTTTGAATAATTCTTCTCGATTTGTAAAGCTAAAACGACATCTTTTATTTTTCTCGAGACTGTTCTTTCCGAAGTTAATAGTGCGTTTTTCGCAACTTGCTGTGTCAGCGTTGAGCCGCCTTGTTTTCCTTGTCCAGTTAAAGTTACTAAAACGCTTCGAGCAATTCCAAGTGGGTCAATTCCTTGATGTAGGTAAAAATCCGCATCTTCTGCAGCCAATGTTGCGTTTAATAAATAAGGTGTAACGTCACCAATTTTCACTAATGTTCTATCTTTGTCTTGAAAGACTGAATATAACAAAACGCCATTTCTATCAAAGATTTTTGTGGACTGCTCAACTTGTCTATTTGTGAGTTTACTAGGCGAAGGAAGTGTGCTAGAAAAAGCAGTAAAAACAAAAATAGTAGTTATAGCAATAAGTATCGTTCCCATAAGTCCAAGTCCTGATAGAACAGTTAATATATATAAGGATTTATTTTGACCTTTTGGGATACCAAGGGTTTTTATTTTTGCAGGTTTTTTAATACCACTACCACGATTTACAAAACTCTTCATTGTCCCTAAATTCTAACATAATGATATAATTCCGACGTAGCATTTTTTGTGTTTCCAGGGGTGGCGGAGTGGTCAATCGCACCAGACTGTAAATCTGGCGGGTCTTCCCTACGTTGGTTCGAACCCAACCCCCTGGACCACTTTCTAATCTGATATACTCATTTTAAACATGACTGCCTATAAGGGATTATCATCTATAAATTTCATAATTTTGTGGACAATATTGCTTTCGCTTTTGACATTCGGATACTTTTTTGTAAAACCATATTTTAATTCATCGACTAAAATTGAATCTCCGATCACAGATCAAGCAAATTTAACTCCGGATATTGACGAGGCAGAGTTTGAAGGCATTAATGAAATTGCGTCTCCGATTCCCGATGAAAAATCTGCACTTAGTAAATCAAAGGAATCGAGTAGTCCAAACGACGAGTCAAAACCCTTTAATATCCTAATTTTAGGAATAGATCGAAGGTCCGGCGATCAAACTAGTTTTCGAACCGATGTCATTCAATTAATAACAATATCAAGTGACAGAAAAAATGCAGTAGTAACACATATTCCAAGAGATGTTTGGGCAGAAACATACAAAATCAACTCTATTTATAATTTAAAAGGGCCAGAGGCACTAAAAGATATTGTTGAAAAAATTACCGGCCAAAGGCCAGATAGAATCATACGAGTTGATTTTGATGCATTTGTTTACGCTGTTGATGCTGTTGGTGGAATTGATATTGACGTTCCGACTGAATTTACAGATGATTGGTATCCAGATGATAGAAATGGAAATGAAGATATAATCTCAATCAAGTTTGAATCAGGGCAACAGCACATGGACGGCGAAACAGCATTGATTTACACAAGATCAAGAAAAGGCACAAATGGGGAAGGCAATGACTATGCGAGAGGAACAAGGCAACAACTTGTAATGAATACAGTTATCAAAGATTTTTTTAAACCAAAAAATTTATTTAATCCAAAAACTGCGAAAGTTTTGTATGAAATTGCTACAAAAAAGGTTTATACGGATATAACACTATCTGATACCGAAATACTTTTTGAATTGCTTTTGAATTATAAGAAAATCGCGGTAAATTATTTGAGTTTAGATACAACTAACTTTCTAGTGAGTCCTACAGACAGAACACCATACAACGGCGCTTGGACATTAATAGCAAAAGACAATAATTACACACCAATACACGAAGGAATAGCCAGCTATATCAATTAAATCCGCAAACTATCCTATATAGATTTACACGTTCTTGACGTATGGGATATAAGTCGCATCATAAGATTATAGATAGTTTTTCTGCCCATAAAACTAGCAGAATTTTAGGCGGTGATATTCGATGAAAGCAAAAAGTCCTGCAAAGAAAGTTGCAAAGAAACCAAAGACAGCTGTAAAAAAGAAAAAAGCAAAAAAGTAACTATTTTTCATAAATTTTGCTTAAGCAAAAATGGGAGGGGTCTAAAAAAAGGCCCCTCCTTTTTTGTTAGCAATTTTTAATTGACTACTGATAGCACAGGCCCTACAATTTCCTCATGAATCGAACACTTGTTATAGACTCTATTTCACAAATTGGTAAGGAAGTTTTGTTAAAGGGTTGGGTTGATATTAAAAGAGATCACGGAAAACTCACGTTTATAGAACTGCGAGATCGTACAGGACGCATTCAATGCGTCGGTTTTGAAAAGATGAGCGAACTTGTAGTTCAATCTCCAATAGAAATTATTGGCACTGTAAAATTGCGACCAGAAAGAATGGTTAATCCAGAAATGCTAACTGGAACAGTGGAAATTGATGTTAAGGAATATAAGGTTTTGGCAGTTCCTGCAGAAGTCTTGCCATTTGATTTAGGAAAAGCCGAACTTGATGTCGAACTTCCAACCTTGCTTGACCACAGACCAGTTTCATTAAGACATCCAAAGGTTCAAGCTATTTTTAAAGTCCAGGCAGTTATAATCGATTCTTTTAGAGAATTCTTAAAACAAAATGGTTTTTTCGAATTTCAAGCTCCTTCAATTACGGGAGCCATTGCAGAAGGTGGCGCAGAAGTTTTCGAGGTCAGTTATTACGACAAAAAAGCATACCTAACACAAAGTCCGCAACTTTATAAACAAATTGTCATGAGTGCTTTTGAAAGAGTGTTTAGTGTGAATAAAGTTTTTAGAGCAGAACCAAGTGTTACAACAAGACATTTAACAGAAGTTGTCTCACTTGATGCCGAAATGGCATTTATAAAAAGTTGGGAAGATGTTAAAGATATGGCAGATAATTTAATCAAATATGTATTTGAACAAATCGAAAAACAGTGCGCACATGAATTAAAAATGTTTGATGTTAAATTACCTCAAACAATAGAAGAAACTCCGACATTAAGCTTAACCGAAGCACAAGAGATGATTTTTCAAAAGCTCGGCAAAGGTGTTAGAGAAAATAAAGATTTAAATCCAGAAAGTGAAAGAGATATTTGCTCAATTATCAAAGAGGAAACTGGGTCTGATTTAGTTTTTATATATGGATATCCAACAAAAAAGAAACCATTTTATGTTTATCCAAATCCAAAAAATCCTGAATTTAACGAGGGGATGGATCTTTTATGTAGAGGTGTTGAACTTTTATCAGGAGGAAGACGTATTAACGATTACAAGCAATTAATGGAACATGTAAAAGAATGGGGAATGGACCAAGAAAAAATTAAAGGCTTTTTAGAAGCGTTTAAATATGGAGTACCTCCAGAAGGCGGATTTGCATTTGGAGCAGAAAGAATCACAATGCAAGTGCTGGGACTAAAAAACATACGCGAAGCAACAATGTTTCCACGCGATATGGAAAGAATAGATTATCAACTTCCTTGACATAAACTGGTTATCCAAAAGTAAACGCAAAGAGTTCCGCGTTGCTATCTTCAAATTCCAAACGAAGTGTATGTCTACCTGCAACTGACAGGTTTATTAATTCATAAAGTTTATCGGCATCGACTGTAATAACGCTATCAAGTTCATCATCAATATAGACTTTCACTTTTGCAGGTGTTCCTTTTGTTCGCATTACCAAAAATACTTGCTTTGATTCAAAATTAAATATTAAACTTGCACCTTTTTGAGGATTTGCGTATTCAGACATGACGTTCCAATCTCCCTTATATGCAAATTGATTCGTTTTAATTGTAGTAGGTGCTGTATATGTCGCAAACGAATCTGGAGTAATCTTTTCTTTTGAAGCAAAATTATCGATTCTTCCATATCCCAAATATGTTTCTGGAGTTTTTGCATATGTTTGATATTCAGGATTATCAATTGGTGTGGAAATTTCAGTTGCTCCAGCTTCTTCTAAAAGGTCTTGTATTACTTTTTCAGTTTCGTCATATCCGCCTTCACCAAAGTGTGTGTAGCGAATGTATCCAATCTTTATCGATTATGTATTTTGCTGGCCAATAGCGGTTGTTGTAAGCTCTCCACGTAGAAAAATTGTTATCTTGAACGATAGGGTAGGTTAGTCCAAAATCAGAAATAGCCTGTGACAGGTTTTTTGCATTTTTCTCGAATTCAAATTCTGGTGCATGAACACCGATTATCACAAGACCTTTGTCTTTGTATTTTTCGTTCCATGATTTTAGATATGGAAATGTTCTTTGACAATTTATGCAGGTGTATGTCCAAAAATCGATTATGACAACTTTGCCTTTAAGCTCACTAAGTATCAAAGGGTCAGTATTAAACCACACCCCACCGAGAATTATTTCAGGAGCCATAGGACCTTTTGGGAGTATCGTGTCAAATGTCAGGTCTGTTCCATCATTTTTTTGAAGCTGATTTCTAATTAATCTGTTATCTTCAAAGTTTGTTAATCCCGCACCATATTTTGGAAATGTATTTAATATATAAGTTTGAAATTGCCTGTCTATACCTGCTATAAATGCGAATGCGACAAGTAAAATCATTTAATATTTGCAATTAATTCAGCCAAATTACCACCGTTCCATTTTGTGATCTCATTTCCATCTGTGTCGATTTGAACAAATGTATGTTGATATGTGACGCCATGCTTTTTGGCAAGAGCTTTTTCTTCTTGATCTGTATCTGGGTCATTATAATTGACACGAATTATAGTTACATCTTCTGGAATTAGATTTCCGTTTATAGTTAGATCTGTATCGGTAGGTCTGCAAGTAGGGCACTACGTTGCATAGAAAAATAAGACTATTCGATTAGTCGTGACCTTGTCTAAAACCTTTTCTGAATATTCTATATATCGTGAGTTCCTAACTGATTCATTTGTCATAGGATCCTCAACTGTAAGGTCTTTTTTCATCATTGCTTCTTCGGTTTCGGTAGTCATCTTTTCTGCATCCTCGTCTCTATCATTTTTTAGATTGATAGAAGCCGTATATGCAAAAACCGCAATAAGTAAAATGGCTACAACAACAACTGGTAGAACTATTCTTTGATTTTTCATTGTTTAAGCGTATTAAACTAATATACGAATATCAAACACACATTGCTCATAATAGAAAGTGGTTGCATTCAAGTTTACTACCGCTGAAATAATGCTATTCTATTTGCAATTATGGGATTATTTAATAGAAAATCAAAAGTAATCAGCGAGGAAGTGCCGTATGAGACACTCGGAACCTCGGAACCAGTTGTACTAAAAAAACAAGTTGATTTCTTTTCTAAACAAGCAAACAAAGCATTGGCCGAAGAACAAAAAACACGCGAGTTAATTAAAGAAAATGGAGGTCGTACGCCATGGGGAACAGCATATAATGAAGTATTATATGCAGCAGAAACTGAGGCGCAATGTTGGCGCCACGAGGCTTTAGGTGGCAGAAATGAAGCTTATAATGAATTGCAGGATGTAGAAAATGGGGGAAAAGGAAAAGTATAAGCGCAAATAGAGCTGTTGGTTTAGATTTTGTTTCACGTCTATAAGAACATGTTGTTACTAGTTTTGCCAATTGACTTGTTCCGCTTACTGTATATATAATATACAAATAGTGAAACAAGTAGACAAGCTTAAACAACTAGAAAACATAAGTTATTTTGATACAGAAACTGTAGCACAACTAACTGGACTCGAGGGGAACACCCTATATAAAAATATTTCCAGGTGGGTTAGTCAAGGGTGGATTATCCGATTAAAAAAAGGCGTATATACAACAAAAGCTTTTTATTCAAAACAAAGTACCGAAAATTACCTTGAATTTGTAAGCAATAAATTACGCTATCCATCATATCTAAGCCTAGAGTATGTTTTAAATAAATACCAAGTGCTTACTGAAAGTGTGTTTATTTATACATCAATTACACAGAAATCAACAAGGTCGTACGTAAATGATCTTGGAACATTTTCTTATAGGAATGTAAATAAGTCATTATTTACTGGATATTCAGTGATAAGGCAAGGTAATTTTGAAATTGCTATTGCAACAAAACCAAAAGCTCTATTCGATTTTCTTTATTTAAAATTATATAGAAATTCTGGAATTACAAAGTCAATGATCGATGACTTAAGATTAAATTTAGACGAATTTACTAAAAAAGAAATAAAAGAATTTTCTGATTATTGCAAAAGTACAAAAATTGATAAATTTTATAATTTAGAGAAATTAGTTTTTAATTAACATGATAATTAACTATATCAACAAAATTATTTTAACAGAACAAAACAAGGGGTCGAATCCGCTTTATGCTAGAAGTGCCATAAAAGAATATTTGCAGATTTTAGTTTTACAATATATTTATACAAATAATGAGTTTAAATCAAATCTTATCTTTACCGGGGGTACTTGTTTACGACATTTTTATGGAATAGATAGATTATCAGAAGATCTAGACTTTGACTGCATTGAACACGTAGACACAAACAAAATTGCGAGCAAAATAGAAACATACTTTAAAAGTTCTTTGAAATATCCAGAATTAAAAGTATCTATCAAACAACACGGTAAACAGATATTATTAAAATTTCCTATATTAAGGTTAGTTGGTATTGCAGGTCCAAATGAATCCGAGATGTTA
Organism: candidate division WWE3 bacterium CG_4_9_14_0_2_um_filter_35_11; assembly: GCA_002789015.1. GTDB lineage: Bacteria > Patescibacteriota > WWE3 > 2-01-FULL-39-13 > 2-01-FULL-39-13. Next base: position 20,506 of record PFSJ01000024.1, read on the forward strand.
TATATTAAAATTGATCTAACGTTGCTCGATACGAAAAACCACAATGTTGAAAAGAGCTCAAAAAGTGCATTTGGGTATAATTTTGTTGCTTTACACTATGATCTTCCAAGTTTATTTGCAGGAAAAATTTCAGCGATTCTAACCAGAAATTTACTAACTGGAAAAGACAATAAACAAACAGTAAAAGGCAGAGATTTTTATGATCTATTGTGGTACTTAAAAATGAGTGTTCAGGTAAATATCGATCTGGTAAAGGAAAAAACTAAGATTTCGAATTTAAATTTAGATAAATTGACGAACCTTGTAGACGATGAAGTTAATCTTGCTTGTACTAAATATAAAAATGACTTTACAAATGACCTAGTTGCATTTATTAATAACAAAGACTTTATTTTAGACTATGTTGATAATTACTTAGAGGAATATAAAAGATATAAAATAACTTCATCAGCTAATTGAAAGCTTCTATATGCTCGCAAACACCTTTAATGAAGCGAAGGTTTATGTGTAAAACTATTGTCCTAGAATTAAAGTGTAAATCGGTGCAAGTAATACCCCTTTAAAGTAGTTGCTTTTATTGATTTAATGGATTCGTTGGATCTGAAATTGAAATGGCTATATTTCAAAAGCAATCGCACCTTCATTAAGGCCTAGAAAATTTTAGCATGTATAATAAAAGTTATGATCAATAAACATGCAAACTACGCTTTTGTTGATAGTCAAAATCTGAATTTAGGAGTTAAGAGTATGGGATGGGAGCTAGACTTTAGAAAATTTAGATTGTATTTAAAAAATAAATACAATGTATCACAAGCCTATCTGTTTATTGGTCACGTGAGTGGGAATGAACAACTTTATACAAATTTACAAAAATATGGATATATCCTTATTTTCAAACCAACACTTGAATACAAAAAAAGCGGAAAACAAATAATAAAAGGTAACGTTGATGCGGAGTTGGTTTTGCATACCATGATCGAATACCCCAATTACAATAAGGCTATAATAGTTTCTGGGGATGGAGATTTTCATTGTCTAGTTGAGTACTTAGACGAGAAAGATAAGTTGTTAAGACTCATTGTCCCAAATAAAAAATACTCGAGCTTGTTACGAAAGTTCAATAAATATATCGTGGAAATAGAAAATTTAAGAAGTTTATTAGAAATAAAAAAGGCCAAGATCAGCGGTCGGTCGAAACCTTAGGCTACTTAACTTGGTCATCGTGATGAAAACATTTTAACTTAAAGTACGAAAAGACACAACAGCACAATAGCTACTCCAAACTTGGTGACCCCGGCGGGGTTCGAACCCGCGATCTTCTGGATGAAAACCAGATGTCCTAGACCACTAGACGACGGGGCCACACTTTACAAACCACAAAATTTTGGTGAGCCAGGTTGGAATCGAACCAACGACACCCTGCTTAAAAGGCAGGTGCTCTAACCCCTGAGCTACTGGCCCGCGATATATTCTATTTTTCTTAATGTCCTTTGGCAGGTGCTCGAACGCCTTTGCTTCGCTTCGGCTATCATTTGCTTCGCAAATGGAACCCCTGAGCTACTGGCCCGTACTCGGGACAGGTAGCTGCGTACTCGCAGCGTCACTGGCCCGCGAAATCGGGAATTTCTGCTTAATTTTATATGAAACAGACTAAATAGGCAAAGCTTTTTTGACATCGATGGTTTATTATATCAATAGATGACAATTAATTCAGATATACAAGAAGAAAAACCAGAAGGAATAACGAGAAGGAATTTTTTAACACTAGCAGGCATAACAACCATTGCAGCTCCACTTGCATTGAAAGGTTTAGAAAGCGCATTCTATCAAGGTTTAATCTTTGGGTTTAATAATCCGACGGCCAACGATTCGGCTACCTCAATAGCATTAAGGATTGGAGAAATGGCTCCAAACAGTGAAAATTTAGAATACCGACCGATGATCGACATTTTAGAAGAAGGAATAGCCACATATAAATTGGAATCTGGGCCACAACCATTCTCTCGAAGAATCGACGATTACAAAGGCGTTGACTATTATATTGACGTAATCGATAAATATCGTTCTGAACATTTATTTCCACAACCACCAAATAAACTTGTTGGTCAACTCGTCAGCAACTTCCCGCAAGGAGCACATGAAGCATATTTTCAAAGTTCGATGGCGAACAATAGTTTTGAAGAATTGTTTACCGCTGGAAGTGGTTTTGACAAAAGATTTAGAAAAAAACACCCTGAATTTATCCATAAGTCGGGCTTGTATATTAACAACGATAAAATCGGACAAATAATGTATGAAGAAGGAAAGCTCGAAATAAATGAATTAAAACTGATGATCGAAGAAAAAAAAGCAGAAACAGGAGCTCCGGTCTCTGCTTCGTATATTTTTGCACATTTCCTAAAAGGAAACGACGGTGATATCTCAAATAGCATTTTTGACACAGCAATCTTTTTAAAATTCATGGCAAGGAACAATTCAGATACAGGCGACTTTGTACCAAATGAAAATAACGTTAACTGGTATAGGCAGAACATTAAAGATGAATATCAAGGCCAAAATTATACGTCTACACTCGAGGATGAAAAGAAATCGGCTATTAATTTGATAGGGAAACCATATCACAGCTGGAACCTTGTCTCTATGCTTCAATTTCTTCCAGTTGAAGTTATCAGAATAGGGGGAATACAAAAACAACTTTCAACATTCTCTGAACAAGGATTGGGTAAAACAAGAGCAGACATTCAGACATTAGACGACCTAAAAAAAATAGAATCATTTCTTTTTTCTTTTTAATTATGAAACAGACTAAATAGGCAAAGCTTTTTCATCTAGCCTGTATTTTCCAACCCTTGTTCTTTTGATTGTTAACGTGCATGCACCAACTTTTAGGTCTTTTCCTAGCTTGTATGCGATTGCTCTTACGTAGGTTCCTTTAGAAACTGTTGTTTTTATTTTAGCGATTAGAAATTGCTTTTGTTTTGAAGAATTCAGAACTTTTTCCCAACTTTCCAAAACTTGCTTTTGACGGAATCCTGATTTTACAGTTTGAAGTAGGGAATTTATTTTTGCATGGAGATCTTCTTTTGGAACCATTTCAATACTTTTGATTTCTGCAAAATCAATATGAACCTGCTTAACAGGAATTTCCACCTCATTAATTTTCCCATCTAAATACCATCGATATAACTCGCGACCTTTGACTTTTACAGCACTAAAGGCTGGCACCGGCTGGTCAAGGTCACCTTTAATATCCGATATTAAATTATTCAGCTGTGGTAACAAAATATCGCAATCATAAGATCCAACCTCCTTGACCAGCCCTAAAATATCATACGTATCCGTTTCAAACCCAAATAAAACCTCAAAAATATACTCCTTATCACAATTCATAAACTCGCTTTGCCTTTTCGTCGCATCTTTTCCAACAAGACAAATCAAAACGCCACTTGCCAAAGGATCCAAAGTTCCTGCATGACCAATCTTCTCACCTGGAAACTTCTTTTTTAAATCCCTTATAACATCAAAACTTGTAACACCAAGTGGCTTATTAACAACCAAAATTTCATTCATAATTAAAATGTACCATGGCGCAAAATTAACATAGCATATTCCGTTTATTACAGAATAATATCTAAATATTATAATGATTTCATTACTAAATCTAGTAAACATTATGGCCTTTATAGTTTCATCAGACGAAATAAAGAAAGAATTAACCAACTATTCTCCTGATAAAGCAGAAGAATTTCATCGCGAATCCGCAATGAAGACAGATAAAATATTTTCAAAAGCATTAAAAGAGCGTTCTTATATCGGTGTAATTTTATTAAATGGAGGTACGGCTTCAGGAAAGAGCGAGTTTTTATCAACACAACTTAAGGGAAAAAATTATATTATTCTCGATGCGACACTGTCTACAGAACTAGATGCTAAAAACAAATTAAGGCAAAACATGAAAGTAGGTAAAACCCCAATAATATATTCAGTCATACCTGACGATTTAAAAAGGGCTTTTATCGCTTTTCTTAGTAGGGACAGAAAATTTAGTGATACACATTTTTATAAAACTCACTCAGGTTCAAGAAGGACATTATTATGGATAACCAAAAATTACCCTGATATAGAAATTAATATTGTTGAAAGTTCCTATACTTTAGATGGAAAATTACAATCCTCGCAAATTCAATTTGATCAGAAAAAGAAGCTATATAATACGCAGAAACAAATGCTACCTCCGGAACTGCAGTTTTTATCCATAGCTCTGACGGTCGCATAAAAGAGAGAAAGGATTACTAGAAGTAATTTTATATCGAAAGTTGTATGAATACAAAAAACTTATTAGAAAAATCTAATAGAGGTTTTAAAACATTAAAAATCGACCAAAAGTTCAAAGACTCAGCCCTTTTGCATCTTGAAGAATGGTTATCACAAGATTTATATAAAGACTACAGACCACAAATCGAACATATTATTAATAGTTAAACAGTTAGATAAACAACTGAGATATTGACATATTTCACGCTTTAACAGAATATCAATGTATGACATATACAATACAAAACTTTCCATTTGAAAAACTAAATGCAAAAAAACTAATTTCATTTGACGCAGACGGAACGCTTGTTCTAAGCAAAACTCCAATGGACGCCGAAATGGTTGCAATATTCAACAAACTCCTTCATTCAAAATATATGGTAAATATCGTCTCTGGTGGAAAATACTCCATCTTTTTTGACAACATAATCTCCAAAATAACAGATGATCCGAACGACCTAAAATCACTTACATTAAGCCCAACCTGTGGAGCTAAATTCTTTGAATTCGATAATCAATGGCAGGAATCGTATAAAGAAGAACTAAGCGAAGACCAGAAAAAAAGAATTTATGCAGCATTTGACTATGCTCTAAAAATGGCTAATCACCAGCCACAAAAACTTTATGGAGAACTAATCGAAGACAGAGGGACTCAAATAACATTTTCAGCGGCTGGCTCCACAGCTCCACTTGAAATAAAAAACAAATACGATCCAGATTTTAGTAAGCGATTAATAATAAAAAAATACCTTGACGAAAAAATCGGAGATTTAGACGTAAAAGTTGCAGGAACAACCTCGATTGACGTGACTAAAAAAGGAATTAACAAGGCATACGCAATGAAAAAACTAATGGAAAGATTTAATTTAAATATGGACGAAATTCTTTTTATTGGAGATGCACTTCTCGAAGGCGGAAATGATGAACCCGTTTCCTTAATGGGAATAGACTCAATAGAAATCAAAGACGTAGAAGAAACAAAAACCCTAATCAATAAAATGCTTTCCTTAACTACCTAACAAACATAGTTAGCAGGTACCCGAGGTATAGACATAGAAACAATATTCCATGGAGTCTTGTAAGTTTGTATTGTTTTATCGTATACAAGAATAAGAAAAGAACTAATGTCGCCATCGCCGCGAATGTTACATCAAAGTACGCAAAGCTTGATATCTTTATTGGTCTGATTATCGCACTTAAACCAAGTATCCAAAGTAAATTGAAAATATTTGAACCAATAATATTTCCAATTGCTATATCTGTTTGTTTTTTCAGCGATGCAACAACCGATGTTGCAAGTTCAGGCAAAGACGTTCCAATTGCAACTATAGTAAGCCCTATAATAGACTCACTAATTCCAAATGATTTTGCGATTTGGGTCGCTCCATCTATCACAAGTTTTCCCCCAAGCATTAATCCCAAAATTCCAAGCACGATAAAGGACATTGAAACAACAGCCCTTTTTACTTTTACATCCTTAATTTCATCAACGTCTAAATTTTGCGAACCAAGATTCTTATTAAAAAATGTATAAAAAAGAAAATAAGAAAAAAATACAAGCAATATCACACCGTCTATTCTAGTAATAAAAGCGGAACTTATTACCATGAAAAAGCAAACAACAGTCGCAACAAGACTATATGGAATATCACGCAAAACAGTAAGTCTATCAACATTCAAAGGGTAAATAATCGCACTAATCCCCAAAACCAAAAGAATATTTGAAATATTGCTTCCTATAACATTACCAAAGGCGAGCTCACCACTACCATTTAAACTTGAAATAATATTAACGACAAGTTCTGGAGCCGAAGTTCCAATTGCAACAATTGTCATTCCAATTACGATATTTGGGATTTTATATCTTTTAGCTAAAGAAATTCCACCCTCGACTAAAAAATCTGCACCTTTAATCAATAGCCCAAAACCAAAAATTAAAAAGAAGAAAGATAAAAACTGGGCGGGCAAAAACACCATAAGCGAATTCTATCATGTTATATTTTAAACATGGAAAATTGGGTTTTATACATAAAACTAGCTTTAATCCTAGTTGCAGTAATTTACATAAAAATAAAATTAAGCAAAACACAAAAAACATGGAAAAAAGAAATTGCATCAAAACTAAATCAAATTTCACAAAATGAACAAACTCAAAACCTACTAGAATGGAAAGCTCTATTAGTAGAAATAGATAAACTCCTCGACTACGCATTTAAGAAACGTGGAATAAAAGGCGAAACAATGGGCGATAGGCTAAAAAATGCCAAATCATTTTATAACTATTTAGACTATCAAAACACATGGGAAGCCCACAAAACAAGAAACAAGATAGCACACGAATTTGACGCAAAAATGTCTGTATCAAAAATGAAAAAACACTACATGATTCTAAAACGCTCTATCCAAGCTATTATTTAATATCGGATATTAAAGTGGTACTATCCAATTATGCCTAATCCTACCGCCGGCAAAGTTTTTACACTTCCGTTTTCACAAATTTCAAAAAATGACATAGCCATGGCAGGGGGAAAAGGCGCCAATCTTGGTGAAATGTATAATGCTAAAATACCTGTTCCGAATGGCTTTGTTGTAACTTCAAAGGCTTACTATCACTTTATAGAAACTTCTGGGCTAAAAGAAAAAATCTTATTAGAATTAAAAAACCTTGATGTTGAAAATTCCAAAAAACTACAAACTGCATCAGACAATATAATAAAGCTAATCCTAAAGGAACAAATCGCGCAGGAAGTTCAAGATGAAATCAAAAATATGTACCACGGACTTTCTGGAACAACAGACAAACAAGTTGCAGTCAGATCATCAGCTACAGCCGAGGATCTACCAGAAGCAAGTTTCGCAGGACAACAAGAAACATATTTAAATATTTCTGGCTGGCGAGAAGTAGTTAAATCAACAAAAATGTGCTGGGCTTCGCTTTTTGGAGCGCGCGCGATATACTATCGCGCGCGCCAGGGATTTGACCACTTCAAAGTAGGCATCGCAGTTCCAATACAACTTATGATTCAAAGTGAAATTTCTGGAATCATGTTTACAATAAATCCGCTAACAAATAACAAAGATCAAATTTCAATAGAAGCAGCTTACGGGTTAGGACAGCCTGTAGTTTCAGGTGAATTAACACCAGATCAATATTTTGTTTCAAAAAATGGATATAAGATTGAAGAAAAGTTTATTATTCCCCAAACTTGGCAACTAACTCAAAAAGGAAGAATCACAATTTCGAAACATTATCAAAAAAAGCAGAAATTAGATGATAAATACATCATTAAACTCGCACATATAGGAATGCAATTAGAAAATCATTATGGAAGACCTCAAGACATCGAATGGGGACTTTATAATAAAAAACTATATATTGTTCAAACAAGGCCAGTTACAACAATCGGCAAAAAGAAGGAAACCGTTAAAGTTGATGTGACGTCAAAAGTTCCTGCAAAAGATGTCGTATTAGAAGGTTCCGCCGCATCGCCTGGATATGCTAGCGGAAAGGTTAAAATAATTCACGATGTAAAAGATATCGATAAAATTAAACAGGGACACATTCTAGTTACCGAAATGACGAATCCGGATTTTGTTCCGGCAATGAGAAAAGCATCAGCAATTGTTACAGACGAAGGTGGAGTAACGTCTCACGCTGCAATTGTTTCAAGAGAACTTGGAATTCCTGCAGTTGTTGGAACAAAGCATGCGACATCAATGCTTAAAGATGGCGAAATAATAACTGTAAATGGTTATAATGGCCAAATCTACACAGGAGATTATGCCGAGAGTTTAAGGAAAATTAAACCAGAGGAAGATTATTCGGAATATAAAAATGCAAAAACAGCAACTAAAGTTTATGTAAATCTTGGCGAACCTGAACTTGCACAAAAGATAGGCCAAATGGGAGTAGATGGGATCGGCCTTTTGCGTGCTGAGTTTATGATTGCAGGGATAGGAAAACATCCACGTAAGTTTATCCAAGAAAAAAAGCAAAAAGTTTTTATTGACAAACTTGTAGAAAGCTTAAAAATTTTTGTTGAAAGTTTTGAAGGAAGGCCTGTTATATATAGAGCAACTGATTTTAAAACTAATGAATATAGATCTTTAAAAGGTGGTGCGGAATTTGAAGACGAAGAAAACAATCCAATGATCGGATTTAGAGGAGTTTCAAGGTACCTTGTTGATGATGAGGTTTTTAAAATGGAAGTTGAGGCAATCAAAATAATCAGAAATAAGCTCGGTTATAAGAATTTGCATTTGATGCTTCCGTTTGTAAGAACAACAAAAGAATTAATTGACGTCAAAAAATTATTAACAACATTTGGTTTAACAAGAAAAGGAAGTTTTGAACTTTATCTAATGGTGGAAATTCCATCTGCCGTTATTCTTTTAGACGACTTCATTGATGTTGGAATAGATGGAATTTCCATAGGCTCAAACGACTTAACAATGTTAATACTTGGTGTTGACCGCGATAATGAAAAAGTCGCTGGAATATACGATGAAAGAAACCCTGCAGTTTTATGGGCACTCGAAAAAGCAATCACAACCGCAAAAAGAAGAAACATCAAAGCATCAATATGCGGACAAGCTCCATCAAGATTCCCAGAATTAACACGAAGCCTAGTCAAATGGGGAGTAACGTCGGTATCCGTTTCTCCCGATGTTGCATACCTTACACGCAAAATAATATCTGAATCAGAATACGAAATTGCAAGAAAATCTTAAAATTTTATAGAAACGCTATTGACCCGAATCCCATAGCAAGTTAAAGTCAACGCAAAATTTCCTGCAGCAGAATTTATTTTACGTGAGCTAGATGAAAACGATATAGAACGAATTTCCTTATACATTAGTTGGGACAATAATCGAGCTGATGTCATTTTAGCTGAATTCATGTCTGATAAATCGGCATCTATCGCAAATGTATTTATCTCTTACAATCTATTAGGCGAAATTCAAGGGTATACGATTACAACCTACACAATATACGAGAATCATCCTACTGGAGTAGAGGTTTTGGCGATAGATCTTAGATCAAGAGAATATCATTACGTTTATAGGTATAAACAAGGCATTCCACCAGAGGATAGAGTCCGTGATTTACTTGAGGTTCCATCACGAATTATTAATACAGTAAAGCTTACAAATTGGAGCAACCCAGCCTAATTTGCAAACTAACGATAGCTTCTGGGAAAATGAGATCAGACTATCAGGTGAAAAATCCACATTTAGAAATTAGAAAAGCTATGGGCCAAGCGATGTCTGTTTGTGATAACCAAATTGCTGACTCTTAATTATCAAATGCTATACTCAGTTTATGAAAATTAAATCAATTTTTTCACGAACTATTTTGAATTCTGCGGGAAGTTTGACTATCGAAACTCGACTTGAGCTTGATGGTGGATTTGTCGGAGTTGCCTCGGTTCCGGGCGGAATTTCTAAAGGCAAAACCGAGGTTGCTTCAATTGATCCGGTGGAATCTGTAAAAAGGGTAGGGGAGCTTTCAGAAAAATTGACTTCACGCGAATTTGATTCTCAAAAAGAGTTTGATGAATTCTTGATTGAAATTGATGGTACTTTAGATAAATCAAATTTAGGCGGAAATACAATGCTTTCGTTATCAGTTGCGTTTTGCAAAGCATGCGCAAAAGCCGAAAAGCTTGAGACATATCAATATCTTCACAATATACATAATCCTGAACAGCTTTTGTCAGAAGCCAAATTTTTCATGCCACAAATGATGATGCTAATTTTGGAAGGCGGACTTCATGGATCTGGCGGTGCAACAATTCAAGAATTTATGGCAATAGTTGAAACTATAGGGAGGGGAGTTGAAATTTATAAATCAGTTAAAAAAGAGCTAGAAAGGTTAGGACAATCTACGAATGTCGGAGCAGAAGGAGCATTTTCTCCAATAGGCTATGACAACGAACAAATTCTTTCTTTATTAAACGGATATTTACACGGAGAAAAAATTGCTTTGGATATCGCAGCAACATCGTTTGCCGAGGCCGGTTGGGAGGCTATAGATTACGACGTTGTATTAGGGAGCTATCCAATCGAATCAATCGAAGATCCATTTGGCGAAGATGATTGGGCAAATTGGGAAATCTTTGCGAACAAGAAACTTGGTAATATAAAAGGCAAATTGATGATTGTGACCGATGATTTAACAACAACAAATCCTGTCATTCTTGAAAAAGCTATCGCACTCGAAGTAGGAAATGCGATACTTGTTAAACCTAATCAGATTGGAACTGTAACAGAAACATTGCAGGTAATAAAAATGGCGCAAAATAGCACGTGGAAGATTGTAGTTTCCCATAGGGGAACAGATACAAATGACGACTTTATAGCGGATCTGGCGGTGGGGACCGGCGCCGAATTTGTAAAATTCGGCGCCCCAGCTCGTGGAGAACGCGTCGCAAAATACAATAGGCTTCTTCAGATAATTTTCTAATGTCAATTGAAGTACCGTCTGAAAAAACATCAAATATAGATAGTAATGATAATGAATTTGAGACACGCCTTACAGCCCAAGATATGCTATGGAATAGGTGCAACTCCATGGGATATTCTGGTGGGGAGTCAATTGAATATGGAAAACTATCTCCGCCCAGAGCACAAGGCGGATCTTTTGCAGGATTTCATGATCTAAATCGAATAAATCCTATATACGATACAACGCAAAATCCATCCCCAGAGGATTCTCCACCGTCATCTCCTCTAGAACAGTAAGTTTTTCAAAATATCTTCTTATAGCTCGCATTGAATTTCCGCTTGCAGATAAGGCCGCGTTGATTTTATGTTGTTTTATATAATCCACAAGCTCATCTAAAAATGGCCATACTCGGGCTTCTACCACTTTTATACTTTCTCCACTAGGCGGAGGCGTCTCGTACCCGCGTCTCCATTTTATTGCCTCTTCGGGGTTCATCGCCATTGCTTCTTCTTTGCTTTTGCCATTTAGATCGCCATAGTTTCTTTCTTTTATTCGCCAATCTTCCTTCCACACTAAATTGTCTAAATTAGGGTGTGTTGCAAAAGCAATTCTCGCCGTGTGTTTTGATCTTAACTGATCGGAAGTTATGACTTCGTGTATATGAAGTTTGTTCAAACCGAGTCGCAGTGCTTCAGCCTGCTTAACACCTACCTCTGTAATATCCGTTTGATCTCTCCATCCAGAAAAAATCCGATTCACGTTATCTTCAGATTCTCCATGTCTAAATACGACTATAAAGTTATCGTCTGGACCGACTTTATCTTTTGGCAAAGGCCCCGCTGTTTTCCCTGGGTTTTTTAACGAATCTTCTGCCGCTTTTGTTATTTGGGAAAGAATTTCTTCATCCATTTTAATATCCGATATTAAATAACACCACTACTTCGCCCTTTTCTACATATTTGTCATTTTTAAGGATTTCAAGAAGCTCCAAAGGCGTTCCTAATTCAACGCTTTCGTGAAGCTTGGTGAGCTCCTTGCATACAACAACTTGCACCTTGTCCATAAATATAGAATGCATCAATTCAAGTGTTTTTACAATACGATGCGGAGATTCAAATGCGATGTATGTACATTTAATATCCGATGTTAAAGTTGAAGAAAGCAGTTTAGTGAGTTCACCAGTTTTACGAGGCAAATATCCCAAAAAGAAAAACTTATCTGGAGGAAGAGTTGATGCCACAAGTGCCGTTGTTATGGATGTTGCTCCGGGCAAAACTTCGATTTTATGAGAAGTTTTGCGCACTGCTTTTATAAGTTTGTATCCGGGATCATTTATTACAGGAGTTCCAGCGTCAGAAACTATTCCAATATCGCATCCATTATCAAGCATAGCTACTATTTCCGAAACCCTGTTCATTTCATTATGGTCAAAATATTTTATTAGCCGTTTATTTTTGGAATCAATTCCCAAAAGTCCAAGGAGCTTTAATGTCATGCGAGTATCTTCCGATAGCAATACTTCAAGCTTTTTTAAAACTTCGATCGCCCTGATTGTTATATCGCCTAAATTTCCGATCGGAGTGGGGATTACGTATAAAGTAGACATATGATAGTATGAATTTTATCATGCCAACTGAATTTGTTTCGTTGAGTATGACAGACCAGAAGCCGTGATAATATATACACATGAATACAAGTGAAAGAAGAAATCTCCCGCACAGGAAACAGGAACGGAAATGATGCGATAATAACACAAATGCAATATGATGGATAAGCAACTAACACCTTGTAATCTACGCAATAATCGCTACAATAATTGGATTTGTGGCGTGGAGGGCAGTAGTGGAAAAAAAGGGCAGGAAAAGTGACCGCTAAATAAAAAATAAATTTATTTTTATGCAGGACTAGTCGGTTCCTGAAGTTCACCTTCCAGTTCGGCTCTTAGTAAGACTTCCAATTCGCTTGCTAATTCTGCAATATCAGGATTATTCAAACCCTCTGTCGATTCAGGGAAGTTTACAGCAAGATCTTGTTCTGACATACCACTTATCTTTGCATCCACATATCCGCTTATCCAGTTAGCATTGGCATCAACTTCAAAATCTGATACATCAAAAATATCTGCCAAAAGGGCTCTTAAATTCATTGACATAAATATCACCTACTTTCGCTAAAATCGTAGTTAGTATACAACAAAGGATATCAATCAGAAAAG
>PFSJ01000003.1 GCA_002789015.1 candidate division WWE3 bacterium CG_4_9_14_0_2_um_filter_35_11
GTTAAATCCCCAGTTGCCGGTAAAGTTGCTGTCGCTTATGGTGTTTGTGCCAAGGTCTAATGTTGTGATGTTTCCTGTCGTGTATGTGAGGGTTGTGCCATCTAATGTTACTATTGTTCCTGTTAGACTGTCTACATCTCCGGTGACTACTAAATTTCCTGTAATGTTCGTGTTTCCATTTACGTTTAATCTGTATGCTCCCGGATCTATGGTGCCAATACCCACATTGTCATTAATTGCCGTTGGGTATAAACGGCCAAGAACTGAATTCCTCGTCCACACACCGGTTACACCCGCAACTACATCTGCAAGTTGTATGTCAAGCACATCAATTGAGGACGTGAAGGTTTGTCCGTCCGTGACATAGTTATCTTCTGCATAAACTCTATCACCCAAAGTTTTTGATCCAAATGAATACAACTCTGAACCCTGTGCTAAATAGAGATCACCTTCAACATCCAAATCAGATTCTAAACTAAGATCATTTAGGAAATTTGCATCACCAGTTAGTGTCAAACCACCACGCCCAAAAATATCGCCAGCTACAACAATGTCATCTTCAATGTTTACCTTCTTATAAAAATATGCGTCTTCGTACACGTCAAGCTCTGCATTAACCTGCAAACTAGTAACGCCATACTTGGCATACTTGTCATCGAAATACAAAACCTTCTTATTTCTAGCATCTCTAACAAAAAACAAATCAGCTAAAAAACCGGCTAATAAATCATTATTATCAGTACTAGAAGAATCAGAAGAAACAGCTGTATCTTGACCTCCAAGTACCCTAGACTCAATCAAAGGTTGAGGCACAATAGTAGCCTCATTTCTAATAAAAACAGCACGTAGTAAAAAGTAAGACAAAAGCCCAACAAACACCACCAGCCCAATCACAATGCTAAATTTACTAAAATTATACTTTCGGTTTTTTGTGACAAAAGCTGCAGACTTATTCATACCGTGTACAGGAACCATGACAACTGGTGACGTTTTAAGGTTTATTGATCCAGCAAATTTAATAACAGTAGAAATTATTCTCTTTTCTGTAGCAAGCGCTACATTAGTCGAAATCAAAAACTTCCTATAGTCCTCAACGTCGGTAGCAAAAAACGGGTCTTTCCCCTTCCAAGCTAAAAACTTCTTTAAATCAGAAATGTAATTTTTGATAGTTATCTTTGAAAAACCATTCGACTGGAGATAGGATTCAAATTCTTTTAAATATTCTTCATGACCCTTTTTCAAGGCCGTATCAGCAGGACTTTTCACATACGAAACAGTTCCCCGTCCGAAACTGTCGGAATCAAGATAAACAGCTATATCTAAGTAAATTATACGAATCGAGTACAAAGATGCAAGTACCAAATCGCACTAGCGATAAAACCAGTAGAACCAAGGTACGCGACATCCCATAGCAAAACTGTATACGGGGGCATTTAATACTCAATCTAGCAGATTATAATGCCAGGAATGGACGCTAGTACAATTAATCTACCTACAGCTTGCAAGAACAATTATTTGTACATACAATCAAGTAATATGAAAGTATTATTAATCGCGTCAGAATGCGCACCGCTTGTGAAAGTTGGAGGCATTGCAGACGTAATTGGAAGCCTACCATTAGCCTTAGAATCAATCGGTGTTGACGCTAGAATAGTAATTCCCTACTACAAACCATTGCTAGACGCAGTAAACTTTAAACTGATAAAAACATTCCTTGTAAATTTTGCGGGAATAGACGAAAACGTATCTGTTCACGAAACCAAACTTTCGAATAGCAATGTTACTGTCTACTTACTAAAAAACGATAAATATATAAGCAATGGCGGAATCTACTTTTCGCCACAACATATGGCAAGCCCCGATGAAGAATTAGATCGATTTGCGTTTTTCAGTAAAGCTGTATGTCGTATTTTCTCATACAACAACGACATCTTTAACGCAGATATTTTTCATTGTAACGATTGGCATACGGGATTGATCCCGCAACTTTTACAAAGTATGCACAATTACAACAAGTCGCAAATCCTAAAAACAATTTTCACTATTCACAATTTGGCATATCAAGGGTTCACTAAAACTGATATTGCACAAAAACTTGACATAAATATAAATTCAGACCAAAGCTTAAAATGGGATGCAACAGACGACAACCTTGACATGGTTTTACAGGGTATTGTTGGTGCAGACTACATAACAACCGTTTCAGAAAAATATGCAGAAGAAATTCAAACATCTGAATTTGGAGAAGGCCTACACGAAATTTTAGAATCACGTAAAAATAGATTAAAAGGCATCCTAAACGGAATCAGTTACGAAGTATTCGACCCATCAAAAGACCCGTATATAAAGGCAAATTATACACATGGGGATGTTATAAGTGGAAAACAAAAAAACAAATTATCTCTTCAAAAAGAGTTAGGACTTACAATAAACCAAAACACTCCACTGATCGGTATAATAACTAGGCTAGCAAGCCAAAAAGGCCTTAACCTAGTTTCAGATAGCTTAGAAAACATTTGCGAATCAGGCCACCAAGTGGTTCTCTTAGGTAATGGAGATCCACTGCTAGAAGAAATATTTAAACAAGCCAACTACAAACCATCTTTAAAAGGCAAGTTCAAAGGCCTAATTCAGTTTTCAGAAAAAATGGCACGGAAAATTTATGCATCATCTGACATGTTTCTAATTCCTTCAAAATATGAACCATGTGGATTAACTCAAATGATTGCGATGAAATATGGAACAGTACCAATCGTAAGAGCTACTGGCGGACTTTTTGACACAGTTTCAGACAAGGAAACAGGTTTTTCATTTATTGAATTCTCCTCGAATGCTTTACTGAACTCGATAATGAGAGCGTCAGAATTATATAAAAATAAGGGAAATTGGAACAAAATGGTACAGAAATGTATGTCACAAGACTTCAGCTGGACCCAAAGTGCTAAAAAGTATGCTTCTCTGTATCAAAAAGTTTTAAACCTTTAATTTTTAGAATTTACAACATCTTCGATTACACGAATAGCAGTATCAAACCTCTTTCCTACTGTTTTATTTGAGTTGAACCTTCTATCTATTGTTGTCATAAAAATGGATTTTTCATCATTAATTTTAGCAATAACAGCATCACATATTTTGACTAGTTTGCGTTTTGATATTTCCGTCATGTAATATCCTAATAAAAACTCGGAAACAAATTCCCTATCATCAATATTCCGTCCACGAACATCTATCAACCATAATGCTATTGCCTTTGCCAAATCAAAAAATTTGGCGTGCTTTGACTTGGTGAATCTGCCCCATTCAAAGTCTATGACACCTGACACCTTTGATCTTCTAAAAAGAAGGTTTTCCTTGCTAAAATCGCCATGAATAATGTTGCTATCGTGTATAATACGAAGCGCACAACCAGCATTCTTGCTTGAATTTGCATTTGACCACTTCGACTGTATCTTTTTACCCTCTAAATAAGTTAAAACAGCGATTCTTCTTACCTTGCCATATAATTTGTACTCAACGAAAAGCTCCCCACCAAGTGTGGAAATCACGTCGTATGATTTTATTCTACTTCCAGATAAAGTCTTAAAAATGTTAAGTTCCCTAACTATTAAAGTTTTTGACCTCGATTGTGAATAGAATCTAAAAATTAATTTTTGCTTTTCCCCATTTACGCGTGCCAAAACCTTAACCACAGTATTTCCTTTACTGGCATAAAATATTTCATAATCATAGACCTTTTCGATACCATATAATTTTGACACTTCATCAATGTCTTCTTTGTCTAAGAAAAACTTAATATTTCTAGGACTCGCAATCTCACCAGAAATAGCGTCCTCAATTGCTGAAATGAATGACAGTTTCGCATGTAAATAATCATGCAACTCCTTATCACCAAACGTTTCTAGTTGATATAGGAAACGAACCCCCAGTGATATCAAACAAAAGCGAAAAGAAACTATAAAAGTCCTTAATGAATCCGAAGCGATTTGATCGACATATCTATGGTAAAAATGGCTAAAAACCTTTGCCTTCCAATATTCTTCGCGCCAGAACAACAAATATAAGAAAGCTGCGTTAAACCCAATTGGTACAAAACTTAAATATTCCCAATCTAAAAATGCAAATCGGCAATCTCCTGGTTTTGCAATCAATATATTTTCAGGATATAGATCTCTATGTGATAGGACCTTTTTTTCAAAAGCTATTTTTTTATATTTATAATTGAATGAAACAACCTTGTCATACAATTCAGAAGGCAAAAGATTATTAACATTCTCAAAGTAAGACTGCAACTCTTTACTTGCTGTCCTAAAACCCCATGACCCAGGACCAACTAAAAGTTCGTTGTCATCGATTGACTCTGTTACGTCAAAAAAGTCAATAAAAGTCTTAAAATTATTATGCCTGAAATTTCCCCATTTTATCCCAAAGTCAGAAACAAAAAAACCAAGTTGTTGATAGTCAATGTATGAATATATGTAATAAGGATTCTCTCCTGCTTTTGAATACCATTTAATAGTTGGAAGCCACGATTTAAATCTTTTTGGTAACAATGAGTGCAAGCTTCTTATGTACCCGATTTCATTGATAAACCTTATCCTAGCTTGATTATCCTTAGAGGAAAAAATCTTTACCGAATATTTTCTTTCACTTGAATCATGAGCAAGTATGACATGAGATCTAACTCCCTTTGATCCAGCCTCTCTGATCCATTCGTCTTTTTCTAAACTATATTTTAAAAGGACATCGTCCACAAAAGTCATTCAGGTTGTCCCTTTGAAATTTCTCTGAATTTATTTTTATATTCAGACAAAATTTCATTAAACTTTTCAAAATCACCTTCATTTCTAAATAAATCAAGAATATGAACTGCGTCATATATGTCTAAGTCTCGCTCTAGCTTATATTGACCATCTCTCCACTTAATTGCTTGCTCATATTCCCTATTATTGGAAGCTTTTTCCTCTTGGATTTTTAACACAGACAACAAGGCTTTATAGTGATCAGAGGCTCCAAATCTTTTTGACAAAGGAATTCTACGTTCTTTAGAATCATTTCTTTCCATTGCATCTACAATTCCGTTTCTTTGCCATTCATGAGCCGTGAACAGAATGTTCTTATATAAATCTTCGCCTTTATCTTTTATCTCGTCAGAAACATCTGGAATCGTAGTAATAACGGAAAAAAGTGCAAACATGCCTTTTTCTATCATTTCGACACTCCACCAAGGTTTCGCACTTGCCCACCACCACGGATCGCTATTTAGCGCGCGATCTAAAGCATCGCGCGCTTTCAACCATTGCCTTTTCTTTTCTTCTCCTTGTTTTTGATCAGAAGTCATTTCATCCCACTTTATAGTTTCTTCCAACATCTCTGGATACTTAACATCGGAATAATTAGAATCATGTAACGCTGTAATAGCTAATGTCGCTAACTCCCATTCATATTCGTGAATTTTGTTTGACTTATCGAACCATAAATTAAAAGGATTTCCTGCATTTACATCCTTCATATTTGACGCCCAAGTAGAATCAAGTGGCATGACAGATTCACCTTTTGGGTAAGATGTCTTTAAATCGGATATCAAAACGTTGTCAAACGAGTCGGAATGCATAACCTCAAAAAATATTTTTTCAAGACCAGGTCTATGGTGTCCAAAAGTTTCACCATCCATGGCCGTTATTACATACTCATTTTTCGACATTCTTTCTTTCATCGCGGCCTCTAAAGATTTAGCAGACCTTACAAACGCTCCCATAATCAAGTTACTTGGAGCTTTTTCTCTGAAATAAACATCGATATCAAGATCTCCGATTTTGCGTATTGTGTCATTAATTAGATCTCCGTTTTTTGCAGTCATTGAAACTTCATCTAAAATAACCCATTCATATCCTAAATCAGCAGCAACTTCTGCAACCTTTGGACTATACGCCATCTCTGGAGGAAAAAACCCTTTTGGATTAAAAGCATCACCAAAATATCTCTTATTTGTTTCATGATTTAACATGATCTGCCTTTTAACCTCATCTTCTGGCAAGAACGGCAAAAATGCATGAAATTTGGCAGATCCAGTAAGTTCAACTCGTCCCATTTCGACAAGGATTTTAATATCCTCGATAACATCACGATATCCGTGTTCAAATAACATTTCTGATAGAACTGCATTTATATTAAGCGTGATTTTTGTTTTAGGTTCCTTTAGAAAACCACGTATCAAAGGACGATAAGACTCATTTACGATTTTTTCTAATACACCTGGGTGTTGGTCACTTGGTTGATAAATGTGTAAGAAATGTGCCCATTTCATAATTTTTATAATTCAAACAAATCACCGTGGAAAAAACCTTCTTGTTTATAATGAATCGCCGTCTTATATAAGTCCTCGTATTTAGACGCAACTTCTGTCCAGGAAAAGTTCTGTCTAATCGCATTTTCTTGTATTTTTCTCCAAGTTTCTTTATTCCTGTATGTTTCAGTAGCACGAACTAACTGTCCATAAAGTGACCAACCATCAAAATCCTTAAATTTAAAGCCAGTACCGTTTAAAGTTGCTGGGTCAAAATCAGTAACAGTATCATCTAAACCACCGGTAGCTCGTACGATCGGCACAGCACCATATCTCATAGCTTCCATTTGAACAATTCCACATGGTTCAAACCTAGAAGGCATAACCATCATATCTGCACCGCCAAAAACAAGCTTTGGCAGTGTAAAATTTGGGAATGTGTGTACACCAACGATCTGTGGAAATTTCTTAGCAAGTCTTTGTGCAGCTTTCTCATAACCATTGTCTCCAGAGCCAATCAAAACAAATTGAGCATTAAAGTCTTTTAAAAACTTTTCAAGAACTTCCAAAAGCAAATCAACGCCTTTTTGTTGATCTAAACGTCCAACATATCCAATTAATGGAACTTCGGCTTTTTCTTTTAAACCAAATTCTTTTTGCAGGCTTAACTTATTTTCTGACCTTGCGTCAATAGAATTGATGTCAAAATTAGCTGGCAATAAAGGATCAGTTAGAGGATCAAACTTCTCATAATCAATTCCATTTATTACTCCAAATAATTTAGACCTTAGTTCAGTCAGTAACTTATCTAATCCCGAACCATACTCCCTAGTTAAAATTTGTCTTGCGTACCCATTTGAAACTGTATTGACTAAATCAGAGTAAATAATACCTCTTCTTAAAAAATTTAATGTTTTTAGTCGCCCACTAAAAAATTTAGGAATTTGAGATTTGCCGTCATCAAAATTCAATTCGCTACTTGGATCCACTGACTTTCCTTGAAAATGGATATTATGAATGGTCAGCACGGTAGCAATATCTTCAAAAAATGGTGACGTTCTATATTTTGTAGCAACAATATTTGGGACAAGTGCAGTATGCCAGTCATGAGAATGAATTATGTCTGGCTTCCAATCTAGTTTTTCAGAAATAAATTGCAAAGCTCCATAAGATAGCAAAGCCCATCTTACGTGATCATCTGAATAATTGTAAACATTAGACCTTTTTTCATAATATTCCATGTTTTCCAGGAAATACACGATGATTCCATCTTCCGTTACATGTTTTCTTATATTACAAATCAATTCAGTAGGTTTACCATCTCCTTCGGCATATCCAGTAGGAACAGCCAAACCTTCAAAAACCATCTCCATTGGAAATTGTTTTTCATCAATAAAACTAAACCTTGGCATAAAAATTCGGACATCATGCCCTTTTTTTAATAATGATTTTGATAAATATGCTATTACGCTGCTTAGCCCGCCTACATTAGAAAATGGAGTAACCTCTGCACCGATATGTAAAATTTTATATTTTGGTGAAGATTGACTTGAGGAGTTTAAAGGCTTTTTCATAACTTTCTGTTATTCTATCACACTAAAAAACCGCCTCTCCATAAACAAGTGTCCTGCCCATCACCTGCTTTGAAAGAAGCGGTTTTTTATTACCTTTACTTTATATCCGAATGGTTTTTCTTCGAAGGAATAAAGATAAAACCCTTTCCGTGAGGAGGATTGGAGGCAGTCAATTTTTAAGGATAATTGAATAATTCCAGATAACCAACCCCTGATGACCACCTGTCTCTCAGAAAGGATTCTACCTTCATTTAGCAGTCCTATAGCGAAATAGTATAATCATCAGGAGGTTATGTCAAGTATTTTCATACTTAAGTGGGGGTAGCCCCCGTTTTTGAAGGGCTACCCTCATATCATGCAGACATTAAGTGTTGTCTGAATTGTTTTACTAAATCTTCTTCGTTCCTGTTAGCGAGATCTCTCATCAAAACCTTGTCATCAACTACTTTAAAACTACCTATTTCTTTTGATGGAACAAAAACTATGTCGGTGTTCACCAACACTCCAATATTGGAATCTTCACGATTTTGTACAGGAGTAAGTCTTAGCTCACTTTTCCATATTTGCATATCTTCTGGATTTGCATAAAAATGAAGCTTAGTAAAAGGCTTGATCGAAAAATGCAAAGATAGACCTGCGAATAAAGTGAATGCATATTCAAGATCCCTACTCATTGCAGTATCCTTGACTTTTCTTGCCAATTCTATTAAATCAGAATAATCGCTCTTATAATATCTGACATTAACATCATTCAAATCTAATGATTCATTCTTAGCTTCAATCACAGGGTTATCAATTACAGTAGAACTCTGACTAACTTCAGTGCTCATGATTTGCGATGAAAAAGAGTTACTATTCGTGGTGACTTGTGCTGCTTCTGGAGCAACCGGCCTAGTGTCAATTTCATTAAATGTCGGCCCTCTCAAGTCTTGAGATTGAAATGGCTTATCTTCTTTCAACCAATCCATACCAGGGACTTCAGGAACTTCAGAAACTTTATTTGAAGTTGAAATATAACGAGTTGTAGACACAGAAGGTGATGTAAAGACATCATTGTCTATTTCTACGTTTTTATTTTGATTAGCACTCACACTATCTAAGTTGCCGACTGTAGGATTAGCACCACCAAAACCTCCTGCATTAAGAAAGTCTAATATCTGGTCTTTAGTGAAACGATGCCTCCCTGACGCAGTTCGCATAGATTGGATTTTCCCGTCTTCCATATATCGATACAAAGTGCGAAGGCTTACGCCTAAAATATCTGCCACTTGGGTTGAGGTGTAGAGTTTATCTTTTAATTCTATTGACATAAGTACAAGTTATAGGAATATGCCTGACTGGTCAAGACATAAGGGTTACTATGGGGTTGGGTGGGTGATAACTCGAGTCATATCGTACTATTTTGGTATAGCGACAGACGATGAAACTCCCTCGTGCAAGTCCTTGGCCTAGTAGCCGAGATCAACGACCAATTACGCCAAGTACGATAATACATGTACTGCTGTTTTAGTTCCATTGTCCTGCCAAGCCACGTGTAACAAACCAGCAAATTAAAAAATAGCTTATTAGCTGTAAATAACAAACTTTGATATCATTTGTGTATGAAAAATTTAGCTTCACTCTTGATTACCGTAGCTTCATTAATTTTAATCACATCAGGAACCGTCCTATATAGTGAAGGCTGGAGAATCAATTTATCAGGCGAAAGCTCAAAGTTGACTGATGGCACGACAAGCCGTGTACATAAAACAGGAATGATAGCTGTAAGATCAATTCCAAACGGAGCCAAAGTTTATATAAACGACGTGTTAACTACTGCAACAGACGATACGATCGCATCATTAGTCCCAGGTGATTATAAAGTTAGAGTTGAACATGATGGATTCGAATCCTGGGAAAAAACATTAACAGTTTATCCAGAATTAGTAACAGATATTACCGCAGTATTAGTTCTTCAAAGTCCAAGGCTAGAGCCTTTAACAAATGCGGATGTAAAAGCATTTTCGCAGTCATCAAATCAAAACAACATTGCATTTTTAACAAAAAACCATGAAGAACCAGGAATATGGATACTTCCACTAACAGGATCTCCCTTGAACTTATTTAAAAGTTCTTCGAGGCTATTAATAGCAGACAATATAAACGCCTCGCCATCATCAGGAGAAAACGTCTGGTGGTCATACTACGACAAAGAAATATTAGTTCAGATGAATACCAACGGATATTTGCTTTATGACATTTCAAACCAAACATCAACAAAATCAATCCCAACATCGATAACAGACGTGAAGGCAGTATTTGAAAAGTGGGACACAGATTGGAAATCTAATTTTTTGACAGATAAGATTGACAACTTAACGAACTCAAAAGATCAAGAAGTTCCAAAATCAATATTGAATAAATTAAAAACCGAAAAATCTACTTGGTCTCCAGACGATAAAAAATTCTTTTTCGTAAACACAAATGAATCAGATAACAAAAAGGCTGACATCATTATCTATAACTCCGAATCGCCACTACCAATAGGAGAAAAGAGACTTTATAACTCAATAGAAGTTTCGGATATTAAAAATACAACAATCCAATGGTACTCTGACTCTTATCACCTTATCTTGCTTGAAAAATCAGATTCAGTAGATAGCAACATTTATACAATAAGCTTAATCAGGATAGATGGAACAAACAAAACTCCAATTTATACAGGTGAATTAGCCTCAAATCAGGCATATGCAACACCTTCAGGAGACAAAATAATAGTCCTTACCTCATTAAAAGAAAATTCACAAACCAATTTGTATGCCATTGCAATACGATAAACACATTTTGGTTACAAAACTAGGCGTCCTTTTACAACTCGTCGGTTTTGAGTCGTTCCCGGAGGGTCACAGGTTACCAAAGTAACAACGGGTTCCGCGTATTCTTGATCAAATGGCTTTGTATTCCAACCATGCACAATACTTGTTTCAAAAATGCTGTATACATAGCCTTTACCTTCATAATATATAACAACCGTGTCTCCAATTTCTAGTTTTGAAAGTAGGTTGAAAACCGTTGCATATGGGCCTAATTGCCAAAAGTTAAGTGAAGAATGTGCAAATATGAACATATTACCATTTTGGCCTGGAAGTGCAGTTCCACCTGCGTGTGCGACACCAGACCTTAATGCTTCCATGTAGGATTTCTCATTCGTGATATCTACATTTGCAACCACAGGCGCATTTACAGAAATTTTATCAATTATTACATCAAAGTCCTGACTTACTGGAGTTGTCGATTCAATATTCTCGTAATCAAAGCTGTTTTCTTGTAGATTGCTTTGTGAATTTAACTGCTCGGAGGATAAAATCTCCTTTTTAGGTTCACTATATATAAGACCACCAACTTTAAGTTGATACACGACCTCGGAGTAAATAATTGGCGCATAAGTAAATAACGCTATGCCCAAGCCAATAATAAAAAATAAATCCCCTAGAACCTTTGTGAAAAATCGCAATATCATATTGCAAATATTATACTATACATAATTTACTCAAATGATATAAAGGCGTATTAGGTAGCCGTCACTTGACACCCCAGAGTGACAAAATTTGGCTAAAAATCAATGATATAGTATGAAAGAACCAAGGGCGACTATGGGATAGGGCGAATTAGCTCAATAAGTGATTTTCGAATCAGTCCTGAGTTCCCTGTGTGTATTTAGCCCTAAGGAGTCTATAAATTTGAATAAACCAAAAAGATCGTAATTTGCATATACTATAATCTCCAAAAGAATATCGAAGATTAAGGCAATGAATACGATGTAAACTACGTACCCAAGAAGCGAAACTGGCATAAGGTCGGAGGTATCTCCGAGTACTTACGGTACTCGTTGCAGCTCCTAAAACTAGGCTATCGGCTTTATTAGTCGCCACTACAAACATAGCCACAACTATATTTACAAGCTTCAATTTGGGATAATATTGAAGATATTAGTGGTAAAAGTATTCGTCATGCAAAACATGTCTGTTTAGTACCTATGGGATGATTGCATTTCTGGAATTTTAAAAAAATATGACACTTGGACCAAAAAAGTAGCGTTGCCTTTTACCTACACTACTAGTAAAATCAACTAAATTAAGCATGCTCTCGTAGCTCAGGGGATAGAGCACGGGTTTCCTAAACCCGGTGTCGTAGGTTCAAGTCCTACCGAGAGCACCATAAGACTTGCTTGCTACTGCAAGCTTAGTCGACTGAGTACGCGGAGCGTGCACCAAATCCTCTTTGAGCAATGCGAAAAGTTATAATTCTGGAAGATATATATTCAAATATTCAGTCTTGTCGTACTCGAAAAGCTCATCTGCGTCGAAGAATCTAACGATTTCTTCTTTTGCAGATTCAACAGAATCAGACGAATGCACAATATTTGATGTATACCCCATACCAAAATCTCCTCTAATACTTCCTGCTTCGGCCGATCTTGCCTTTGTTGTACCACATAGAAGTCTTATAGCTTCAACGGCCTCTAATCCTTCAAGGACCATCGCTATTAGTGGTGAACTTTTCATAAAATCGGATAATGATTTGAAGAATGGTTTGTCAATATGATGAGAATAATGGGCCTCAAGCAACATATCATCAACCTGCATCATCTTTAATGCAACTAACTTCAAGCCTTTTCTTTCAAAACGAGAAATAACTTCACCGATTAAACCGCGTTGTAAACCGTCAGGCTTTACTAAAACTACTGTTCTTTCGAAATGGAGTGAACTTCTTATCTTTTCTAAATCTTGATTCATATTTTAATAAAATTAAATACTAAAAAGAAATCTTCTCCACATAATAATCTCCATCATCATATACTGTCAATATCGCAAGATTTGGCCTTTCAATATTTCTTTCTGAATTAGTTGACCCAATAATGTAGTGAAACAAAGTATTTCTCGTCTCATCAACGTTTTCGCTAAATAAATGCTGATCACCTGCAAAAACTGCAGAAACTGAGTCCGTAGACCTTATCTGGTCTAACAGTAACTTTCTTTGAGTATCAACTGATGAAGAATATTCGCCCATACCTTTTCCCCAGAGCGACCTTATGCCAAAGTATATCGGATTATGGAAAAGTACGAAACTAGATGACGATATGTTGCCTGAAATAAAACGCATCTGAACATCATCGATACCTTCATACTCATCTGCATTATTTATTAAGAGAAACTTTACTCCGTTAATATCTACTACCCTATATGACTCTCCAAAAACACTCGAAAATGCTTCGATCCCTCTTGATTTCCATAAATCTCTGTCACCAGGAATTGGGTATATTTTCAAACCTGAATCTACAAAATACTTATTGGCATCAGCCAAATCAACCGAGACACCTAAATGAGTAATATCCCCAAGGTGAAAAACATCACTGACACCTTGTTTTTTCAACTCTGACAAAGCTAATTCAAGATAATTCCAATCACTTTCAGAATCAGAGATGAAACCAACTCTAGCGACAATTAGCTTATCCTTACTATCTAGATGTGTCTTCTGAGTACTTTTGAACAGAAAGTGACTATCAATGCCAGCTTCTATACGTGACATAAGATCAGAATGAGATACAACATTTACTAGGCTTGAAAAAAATGACCCTAATAGTAATATTAATAGAAAAGCTGTGAGACATGAAACCGAACATCCGGAAATTAGACAACTTTTACCTGAAAACTTGTACATAACTCACATAATATCATAGAATAACGGCGGAAGCCCCAAGGCCAAAAAGAGTTGCTACCACGGTGATTTCTTCGAACCTGAAAAGGTATCAAACAAAGGCGCACTCTGATAGCCGTTAGATTTCACTATAATATAAAGAAGATTCTATTATTTAAGAGAATCTGGTGAAGATATACCTATTAATTTCATACACCTAGACAAAACAATAGATGTAGAAAGTGTTAGATCCAAGCGGAATTCCTCCTGTTCGGATCCTATTATTTTGCATGAATTATAGAAAGCGTTAAACGATTTACTCAAATCAAATAAATATTTGCAAATATAATGAGGAGCCGATTCATTTGCTGACCTAAAAATAATATCTTCAAATCTAAATAGCAATTTTAAAATTTCTAGCTCAAACTCATTCAGTCCAAAAGAATAACTCTCTGCACCTCCATAATCACTTGAGGTTCCAATGTCCCCCTTTGACATAACGCTTTGCGCACGAGCGTAAGTATACTGAACATATGGCCCACTGAAACCTTTTTGATCTAATGCACTTGAAATATCAAACGTAATATCCTGATATGTATCATATTTTAATAATTCAAACTTTATTGCTCCAAATACAACTTCATCAATAGCACTAAAAGAACCAAACTGATTTAATAAAGAATCCCTTAGCGTTTCAATAAATGTAGATATCGTGACAACAGTTCCCTTCCTTCCGCTCATTTTCACAACGCTACTCTCGGAGTTAGCATCTTTTAAAAAAACAAACCCGTAATTCACATGATGATAGTTATCAGCATACTTCGAGTACCCAAGAACTCTTAGAGCCTCTTTTACACCTTCTTGAGGATATGTTTGAGTTGTATCAATAATATTAACTATAGATTCAGCACTATTAAAAACATTGTTGAGAGTTTCTCCGTTATCAGAATCGGTTGCATAAAGAAGACTATCCTGTGTACCCCAGTCCAAAACCTCATACTTAAAATCTTTTATTACGCCAAATTTCCAAAGATGATAAGCTATGTCATTGCCTGTATATGTAGGAATTCCGTTAGACCTGACAATGACCTTATCGTCACTCATTGGCATCTTTACGAGCCAACAGCCGACCCTCCCTCCTTTTGTTGATTTATAAAACGCAGGACTTGCCTTTAATAGGTCAAACGTTGCCTCCCATAATTTGTTTTTGATTATGTCGCTTTCTTTTACTACCAGATCATACTCAATTGATAAATGTCCAAATAAAACCAATGTTGCTTTCAAAATTGCGTCAGTAATCGAAATTGCAATTTTTGAATCTTCTGAATTCTGCGCAACAATTCTCCTTTGAATCTCTTCTTTCTCAGATTTCAGTTCTGTTGAAGACTCCATTCTCTTTTCTATATCAACATAAGCCCTTGAGGCCCATTCCAGAACGGCTTTGCAATTTTCAAGTGAAACATCCTTAAATGGAATAAATTGCTTATTATAAGCTAATACAATTGAGGCGATTTGTTGCCCAACATCATTTTGATAATACTGAACAGTAACATCATTCCCAACAAAACTTAAAATCTTTGACAAAGAATCACCAATACAAGCATTCCTCAAATGCCCAATATGAGGCTCTTTATTCGGGTTAATCTGCGTATGCTCTAACGAAATCTTCTTATCGCTAAGCTTAAATCCATTGAGATCACGAACATCAAACATATTTTTTACAAAAAAATCATTTGATAAATAGAAATTTATAAACCCGGGTCCTGCGACTTCAACCTTTGATATATTTTTTGATATAGATTTTTTTATTATGTTTGAGATCTTTTCTGCAAGCTCCTTTGGACTACTCGCAATAGACTTTGCACTTGGAAAAAGCTTCATCGCAACATTACAGGCATAATCTCCATTTGCAGAATCGAAAGGACGTTCAATAAGATAATCAGTTGAACTAATATTCAATTCAGCTAATGAGTTATTAATAAGTTGTTCAATTTCTAAAAAAGCATTGTTCATCTCTGTCATTTTACAATAAATATTGTCATTCAACTATGGACCATAAATATCCGTCGGAAATAACTTCAATACTGCCATCTTTATCGGTCCTAAAAACCTTTATTCCTAATTGCTCATAACCATCAATAGTAGAAGCAGAAGGTAAATGATAAGCGTTATTTTCGCCAACAGAGATGACCGCTGCTTCTGGCTTTAAAGCCAGAAGCAGCGGTCTATAAAAAGAATCCTTAGCTCCATGGTGTGGAACTTTTATAATTTCAATATCACTAGAAAAAGAAGGTAAAGCTTTAATCTGTTCCGGAATCTCTGCATCACCTGTTAATAAAACATCAAAATCCCTATACGAGTAAATCGATACCAAAGATTTAAGATTTGGATTATAAGTATGATCATTCCCGCCTGGCATGTAATATTTCATTACACCACCTATACAATCGTCTGTGACAGAAATACTTTCGGTTGATATCGTATTTCTCAACTCCTCCTCGACCTTTGAAATCGTGTCACCTGTACCACCATACTTCAAACATCCAATTTCATAACTTTCCATGAGTGAAATCAAACCAAAAATATGGTCGGCATGCGGATGAGAAACAACAACATAATCAATACGCTTTATCCAAAATGGCAAAACTTCTGAAATTCTATATAAAACGCTATTATTATTTCCTCCGTCAGTCAAAATTAGCTTTCTATCAGGAGTTTTAATTAAGATCGAATCCCCTTGTCCGACATCAAAAAAGTAAACATGAACTAAATCATCATAGTAATCAATGTACTTTGGAAATTCGTATAATAATCCAGTAACAATCAAAAAAACAAAGATTATAATTAATTTCTTAGCTTGCGATTTTCTCATTTAAATAAGACTTCCACTTGAATATCATTAAATATCCAAACAGTAAAACAAAATAGTATATAAACATATCAGCAATTGAAAACTTATATTGAACATAACCAAATTCAAGGCTTCCAAAAAGTCTTATACAGATTAAATAAAAATCTATGAATATAATCAAACATATCTTAAGCAAGAAAACTGGAAATAAAAAAAAGAAAAATCCGCCAAAAGTAATAAATGGGATAATCCATATGACCAATAAGTTACTCAAAATACTAATTAAGCTTATGGTTCCGAAGTAATATGAGATAATAGGAAATATGGCGAGGTTTACAAAAGTTGTAATAAAAACTGTTGAGATAAAAGCTTTCGCACCACTAATAAACATAGAACTAACAATTACAGTGGCTGTAGCAACTGCCGAAAGTTGAAACCCAATATCAGTTAAATATGAGGGATTTACCAACACCATAGAAGCCAAAGTAACATATAAAATATAAAGAGAAAATCGATGATTGCCGTAAGATGAGCCGATAACTGCAATTATTCCCATTATTGAAGCCCTAACCACAGGCGGATCAAAACCAGCAAGCCCTGCAAATATCAAAACAAAAATGATACTTAAAAGTAAATTCCATCGCTTACCGAACATCGCAAAAATGATTGATATACCGGAAATCACAATCGAAACGTTGTATCCGGAAACCACAATTATGTGTATTGTTCCAGTTCTTTTCAACAAATCTAAAAAGTCACTTGGAAAATCATCTTTATAGCCAATGGTCATTCCCAAAATCAAGCCAGAATAGGGTTCTGGGATATTTCTTTTTACAATAGAAATCAATCTAAATCGATAGTCCGAAATAACATTTAATACCCGAACTTTTTTTACATTAACCAACTCTATTTTGGGACGATATAAAACCCTTTCGTTAGAAGGCTTTGCAACAATTACATCAACATAATCACCAAGTTTGTATTTTGGAAACGGATCAACTTTTATATTTATATTTTTTATTTGGAAATTTTGATAGCCATCTTTTTCAAAAGGATGAGACAAAATCAAACCTTCAATATGGCCAGCCTGGATAACATTTAATGTGGAATAGTACAAATAAACTCTACTTACAGTAGATACCGTTAGAAAAAGTAAAAAGAGTATTGGAACTAAAATCTCGCTTCGCATATAAAATGTGAAGCACAAGGAAAACGATTAAATAGCGATGCTTACAAGTCTTCCTTTAATGTAAATTGACTTTTTAATTTCTTTGCCTGAAATAAGATTTTCAACTAATCCTTTAGCTAAATTGATTATTTCATCCTCTTTTATATCAGCTGGAACCTCTTTTACAATGCCTCTTACTTTGCCATTTACTTGAACTGCAACATCTATTAAATCTTCTTTTATTAAATTTTCATCATGCTCTGGCCAAGATTGTATATGAATCGATGTGAAATCATCAGAAACATTTGATGAACTTTGATTAAACTTTTCATTACCCAAAAATATAGTTTGATAAATTTCCTCGGAAATAAAAGGCCCAAAAGGAGCAACCAATTTTAAAAACATCAAGGAATCTTCTTTAGAAAGTTTTTCTTCTTGTTTTACTAAAATATTTATAAATTCCATCATTTTAGCTAGTGATGTATTGAACTTGAATTCATTCAGGTCTTCTGTTACACCTTTTATTGTTTTATGAAGTGCTTTTTTCGCATTCTCACTTGAATTATTTGCCTGCGATTTTTCGGCATTCACAAAGAAATCAACAACTCTTTGCAAAAACCTCTCAATGCCAGAAGTCCCCCTGTCCGAAAAATCGCCACCCTTATCAAATGGCCCGATAAACATCAAATACATTCGGAAGGCATCTGCTCCCATAGAATCAATATATTCATCAGGATTTACAATATTCCCAAGTGATTTACTCATCTTTTTTCCATCTTTTGTTATATGACCATGAGCAAAAAATTTAACGAATGGCTCATCAAAATCAATAAATCCCATTTCTTTAAACGCCATTGTCAAAAACCTTGTATACATTAAATGCAAAACAGAATGCTCTGGACCACCAATATATAAATTAACAGGCAACCATTTTTTAAAAGCTTCAGAGTTTGGAGTCGCGTCATCAGCACCTGTAATTCCCGTTCCAGGAAAGGGAACGTCTTTTCTATTTACGAATGGATATCTAAAAAAATACCACGCACTATCCAAAAAGTTATCAATAGTGTCGGTCTCTCTTTCGGCCTTACCACCACAATTCGGACAAACTGTATTCACAAATTCTGAAATATTTGCCAAAGGCCCACGTCCATCACCTTTTGGCTTCCAATCTTCTACATATGGAAGTTCAACTGGCAACAGATCTTCTGGCACTGGCAACCATCCACACTTCTCACAGTGAATCATCGGAATCGGAGCACTCCAATATCTTTGCCTAGAAATCAACCAATCTCGGAGTTTGTATTTAACAACAAAATCGGCGCTACCAAGATCTTTCAACCATTTAGTAATGTTTGACTTTGCTTCTTCTGATTTTTGTCCATCAAACTGGCCGGAGTTTATAAGAACTCCATATCCGGAAAAACATTTTTCTTGGTTTTTAATTAAATCTATTTCTGAAACATCTTTTGTATCTGGAATTATTCCTATTTTTAGAGGAATTTCATATTTCTTTGCAAATACGAAATCTCTCTCATCGTGAGCATCTCCAAAAACTGCACCAGTTCCATATGAACCCAAAACAAAATCAGCAATCCATACAGGGATCTTTTCAGCATTTGCAGGATTAATTGCATAACTGCCAGTAAAAACTCCGGTTTTGTCCTTTTCGTCTGAGGTCCTTTCCATAGCAGGTCTCTTTTTTGAGACTTCCACATATTTCTCAACAGCTGTTTTATTCTCAACTGATGTTAATTCTTTAACCAAAGGATGTTCTGGAGCCAATACTAAAAACGCAGCACTAAAAATTGTATCTGGTCGCGTTGTAAAAACTTTAACTTCCTTATCACTTCCATCAATCTTGAATGTAATTTCAGCACCTTCACTTTTTCCTATCCAATTCCTTTGTGCCTCTATAACTTTTTTACTCCAATCTATATGGTCTAAATTTTCTAACAATTTATCTGCGAATTTTGTGATTTTGAAAAACCATTGCTCTAAATCTTTTTGCTCTACCGTTGAATGACATCTTTCACAAAGACCTGCTATTACCTGTTCATCAGCCAATACAGTTTTGCATCCAGGACACCAATTTACGTTTGCTTTTTTTCTTTCTGCTAAACCATGTTTAAAAAGTTGAACGAAAATCCATTGAGTCCATTTGTAGTACCCTGGCCAATACGTGCGGACTTCCTTACTCCAATCATACCCATTTCCTATTGCTTCGAACTGTTCGTCTCTAAATCGATTACAGAGGTCCTCCATGAGTGTCCAAGGATGCTCCCCAACTTTGATCGCATAGTTTTCTCCGTGAATTCCAAAAGCATCAAAACCCATTGGTTGCAAAACATCTTTTCCATGCATTCTTTGAAAACGGCCCACAACATCTGATCCAGTTGATGCGTATGCATGACCAACGTGCATTCTGGCTCCAGATGGATATGGAAACATCCACAAGTTATAAAAAGGATTCTTGGCATTTTGAACATCCACCTCATAAGTCTTTTTTTCTTTCCAAACTTTTCTCCATTTATTTTCTATAGATTTGCTATCAAAGTTTTTCGGCATGGACGTATTGTATAACATAAAATCGGATATTAGAATTACAATATCCGGTTTTTCACCTAACAACCTCGGAGGTTCTTTTGCTATACTTACCGCATGATAGATACCGCAGAGATAACAATAAAATCTGGAGACGGAGGCGATGGCATCGTTTCATTCAGACGAGAAAAATACATTCCAAAAGGTGGACCTTGGGGTGGCGATGGTGGAAAAGGCGGAGATTTAATTTTCATCGTCGACAACCACATAAACACACTTTCATCATTTAGAAGAAAAAGGCTTTATAAAGCACAAAACGGCCAAGATGGAATGAAAAATCTAATGTCTGGGAAAAAGGGTGAAACATTATACGTTCAAGTTCCAAAAGGAACAATTATTAGAAACAAAGCAGGAGAAATATTAAAAGATCTAACAGTTGAGGGTGAAGAATTTACAATCTCCAGAGGCGGACGCGGAGGACTTGGAAACTGGCATTTTAAATCATCCATTAATCAAACACCTCGAGAATCAACTCCAGGAATAAAAACACCGGAAATAAAAATAACACTGGAACTTAAATTAATAGCTGATGCTGGATTTATAGGAATGCCAAACAGCGGTAAATCAACATTATTGAATATACTTACCAACTCAAACGTCAAAACTGCTACTTATGAGTTCACGACACTTGAGCCAAACCTTGGAGTTCTTGAAAGCCAAGATATAGTTTTAGCAGATATCCCTGGACTTATTGAAGGTGCTTCAAACGGAAAAGGCTTAGGACACGAATTTCTAAGACACGTTGAAAGAACCAAAGTTTTAATACACATACTTGATGGATCAATAATCTTAAACCAACCTATAAAAACAATTTATGAAAACTATAAAGCAATAAGGAATGAGCTTGGCGACTGGAATAAAGACCTTTTGGAGAAAGATGAAATCATAGTGATCAATAAAACCGACCTTTCTATCGTTCTTGAAAAAGAAAAAGAAATAACAAAAATCTTCGCATCAAATGGAATCAACAATGTTCTATTTATATCTGCAATAACAGGTTATCAAGTAGATAAATTAATATATTCGATATCAAACGAAGTTAAAAACTATAAAGCAAAAATAAACGAAAATGATGAAAATAAAGAAAAAGTCCTTAATATCAGGGATCTAAAAAATAGGCGGATTGTTTTTCTTGAAAAACAATCCGCCGAAATCGGACCTCAATTTTAATTACCTTCTGAAGGATTTGCTAAAGGCGCCTCTGTCCCGCTTGACCCATCAGCATTTGGTTGTACAACTTCTGCTGGAATATCGACATTAGACTCTATTTGAGTTGACGTCTGATCATTTGGATTAGAAAGCGGTTGCTCAACATTCACCGGCTGCTCATTTTGTATCTGAGGTACTCCACCAGTAACGCCTGATTCAACGTTTGCAGCTGCTTGTGATTTAGCTATTGCATCATCTGCTAATTTTTTCATTGCATCAATTTGCTCTCCTAGTGTCTTTGCATCTGCGCTATCAACCGGAATCAATCTTTGAACAATCTCAAGTTGTGTCAACGCACTTACTGGATCACCTGCATCATTTAGCGCAAAAGCTAGGTTATAGTGAGCGTTTGCGAAATCATTTTTGAGCTGTACAGCCCTTGCAAAAGCTTGGACAGCGTTTGTATATGATTTTTGTCTGTAATAAACATTTCCAAGACTTAACCACAAACTTGGATTCGTAGATTCAAGATTAATCGCATTAGTGTATGCACTTGCAGCAAATTGATCTGCATTATCCGCAACTCCAGATAGTGCATCATAAACCTGACCCCTCACTTCCCAGTTGGCAACATCCAATGGATTAATGACTTCAGTCAATATTCTTGCATATTCAACAGATTGAGAAACTAAGCTTTGAACTTGTGTTGTATCTGTTGAAGTTGGCTTCTCATTTTGAGAAATTATACGAGCAATATACAAACTAGTATCTATAAATGATCTTACATAGACACTCTCAGATGGATCTGCTTGGATTGCTGAATTCTGAAGGTCATATCTTACTGAAACATCAGTTGCTAACAAACTCTTCATGAAATTCAACTGACCTAAGTAAACCTTGTAAGTCTGATAACCGAGTGTTCCTGACATAGCCAATGCTATTAAAACAAAAACACCAATTGAATTTACTGAATGTGTAGTAATAAAAGTTGAATCTTTATTACTCATTACAATGCCAACTAGGATAAATAAAAATGCATATAATGAGGCGCTACTTCCGAAAAACATCAATGAAATAAAAGTCATTAAGATGATAAAAGAAATAAAGTATCTATCTTTTCCTTCTCTTACGATTCCAAAGCTATCTCTTATAACAAGTACCCAAAATAAAACATAAAGTGTAAGGCCTACTAAACCAGCTGTAGCCAGCCACAGGAATATGTCGTTATATGGGAAAGAAAACCTAGCTTCCCAGTATGCACCGACATTTAATGAAGCTGGTCTATATCTTGTGAAATCGGTTACAAATGTCCCAATTCCTGTTCCTGTAAACGGGAAATCACGCACAGACTGAATCGAAACTAACCATGATTCTGTCAATGGCAATCTCAAGGAATTTTGAAAAGGCTGAATGTTAAAAACATCTCTTGTAACGCTAAAATAGTTAATAAAAGTTACAAAAATAACCATTACGGCAATAGGCATAAAAATATTTCGTGTTTTAGCAAAATCAACTTTGGAGGAAATAAATAGGTAGAATACAGCGACAACAACAAAAGCTAACGATAAAACATTACCAATAATTAATAAATGTATTGTACAAATTGATATAAAAAAACCGAAGAGTAAGGAAGATTTAATATCTTTCAACGGAAGATTCCCGAGTTTGTAAAATGACCCAAGAATAACTATAGATTCTAGCCCAACGAGTAGATTGTTGTTTCCAACAAGTGAAAACGAATTTCCGGTTGCACCAAGCCCTGGGATAAATTTCAAATAGAAGGCAACTAAAGAAATTAAAACCGATAAACTAACACCGCTAAAAAAGGCATTTACAATTTTCGACACACTAAGCTTTATATTTGATGCTACAAACCCAATAAAAACCAATGAAAGTAAAAATATAAATGAAGATTCATAATTTCCATAATACCCAAACAAGGAAATCCCTCTATTCGTAGAATAATACGTCGAAATCAAAGCACCCAACAAGATCAAAAAGAAAGGCAAATATGTAGATATGGATCTAATTTGAAGTTTCTTTTTTCGTAAAGCATCAACAAAAAAAAGTATTAATGATAAAGCAGAAACAAGCATTACTAAGTATGTTTTATTTAAGCTGAAAGCGTCGGAAGTAAATGGCAAAAAGAAAACTGGCAATAAAAAAACCATCACCGATAGAATGTTCCCGATTATCGCATGGATATCGATAGCTTTTTCTGACTGCAAAATGGAATTAGTATTTACTGGGTTATTTGTATTATCTAAGTTCATGTTGTCATTTTGCACTAGATAATTCTCCATGGCAATAAGACAAAGCATGCCAAAGGCAACACATAAAAAGCTATAAAACCGATAGAGGATTCACGTATTTTCCATCTAACTGAACTGTAAAATGTACATGAGGTCCAGTAGATCTTCCAGTTGAACCGACAACTCCGATTTTTTCACCCTTTGAAACATCTTGACCATTTGAAACGGCTATAACACTCATATGCGCATATGTAGTTACATATCCATTTCCATGATCAATCTGAACAGCATTTCCATATCCACCTTGCCACCAACCAGCTCTTATCACAGTACCCTTATCTGCAGCTACAATATTCCCGGTATTTGCAGCTATATCAATTGCTGGGTGATATCTATTGAAACCTTGCGTTATAATGCCAGAAAATGGCCATAAAAATGCCCCGGAGCCTTTGGTTGGACTATCAGCATAAGGAATTACCCCGTATGAGGATGTATCATAAACATCAGCTTGTGTATAATACCTTTGGGTAACTGGAACTTTCGCATCCGGAATAGTTACAACTTGTCCGACAACCAATTCATACGGTGCATCGATGTAATTAAAATCAACTATTGTTTGTGCGGCAACATTATATTTATTCGATAGCGATTTAATCGTGTCTCCCTTTTTGACAATATGCAAAGTTCCCTCTACCGGTGGAATTACAAGAGTTTCACCTACCTTTAGCTTAGTGGCCGCTATATTATTTGCGAATTTTATAGATTCCACAGATATACCATAAGCTTTCCCAATAGCTTCGAGTGTCTCGCCGTCTTTAACCACATGATCAATTGGCTTATCTGAAAGCCCTTTGTCTCCTGATTGAGTTGATGCCGAAGCTTGCGCAAGTAGTATAGAACCAGTTGAAGTTAAAAATTGGAAATCCGAAGAATCTGATCTTTCAATCAAGCTACTCTGAAAAATCCCACCTGCAAATAGAACAAACCATCCAAGGATCAAAACAAGAACCCACCGCATACGTTTTTCGAGCTTTCCACCCGACCAAATGAAGCTAGCAGCTGTTTGAAATTTCACCTTTACAAAAAGCTCAAAATTTTTGAGCATGAAAAGATACAGAATTTTAAATCCCCGATCAAGCCTGTGAGAGAGATATTCTAAAATAGAAACTCCAAAAGAACCCAGAGAATCAACAAATTCAAAAACTCTTGAGATAAAAGGAATTCTCATAATGAGAGTAGTTTATCAAACCTTACCGTTAGAAAGAGAATC
Organism: candidate division WWE3 bacterium CG_4_9_14_0_2_um_filter_35_11; assembly: GCA_002789015.1. GTDB lineage: Bacteria > Patescibacteriota > WWE3 > 2-01-FULL-39-13 > 2-01-FULL-39-13. The sequence goes on from PFSJ01000003.1 coordinate 24,825, forward strand.
TAAAAATTCCTCGTTTGTTTTTGTTTTTCTCATTCTCTCGATAACAACCTGAGTAGCTTCTTTGTCATCAAGCAAATCGATCATTCTTCTTAAAGTTAAAACCCTCTCCGCTTCTTTCTTCGTATACAAAAGCTCTTCATGTCTTGTCATTGACAGTTTAATATCAAAAGCTGGAAATATTCTTCTTTCGGCCAAGGTTCTATCAAAGAAAAGCTCCATATTTCCGGTTCCCTTAAACTCCTCAAAAATGACATCATCCATACGGCTTCCGGTATTAATCAAAGCTGTTGCGATAATTGTTAAAGATCCACCTTCTTCAAAATTTCTAGCTGCACCAAAAAACTTTTTTGGTGGATAAAGTGCTGCTGGGTCAAAACCACCAGTTAAAGTTCTTCCACTTGGTGGTTCAACCATGTTATATGCACGAGCAAGTCTTGTTATAGAGTCCATCAAAATTACAACGTCTTGACCTTTTTCTGACAATCTTTTCGCCCTTTCTAGTGCCGTTTCTGCAACAGCTACTTGCTCTTGGGCTGATTCATCAAAATTGCTTGCCCATACTTCACCTTTTACTGTTCTTTTCATTTCTGTTACTTCTTCTGGTCTTTCACCAATAAGTACTACCAATAAAGTAATTTCTGGATAATTTTCAGCAACACCTGTTGCAATATGTTGTAAAACCCAAGTCTTACCAGCTTTAGGAGGAGCAACAAGCATGCCTCTTTGGCCTTTTCCTATCGGTGACAAAAGATCTATAAATCTTGTCGTAAGTTCACCGTTTTTACTTTCTAATCTTAATCTTTCATTTGGATGAATAGGTGTTAAATTTTCAAATCTTGGTCTGTTTCTTGCTTGTTCAGAATCTATCCCCTCTACTTTATCTACTCTTAATAGTGAAAGATACCTCTCACCTTCTTTTGGTTTTCTAGCAACACCTTCTACACGATCACCTTTTCTAAGACCGAATTTATTTATTTGGGTTTGGGCGACATACACATCTTTAGGCATATTAGGATCTTTAGGTTCAATATCTTGTCTCAAAACTCCATAATCTTGTTTGATTTCTAAAATGCCATCAACTGGATAAGTATCTTCTTCTACTCTTTTGTTCTGTGGTTTTGGAGCTGGAGCAAATGCAGAATCTGGCTTTCCAACCAAGTCATTATAATCAACAACTTCTGACGGGATGGTTACATCGTTTTCTTTAGACATAATTTCAAATTTTTAAAAAAATATAATAATTATTAGGATTCACAACTGTCTTTCGGGAGATTCAAACTACAAAATGCTAACACCTAAGTAACCTAATTGCAAGACGTAGATAGTTTTTACAACCGCATCGCCATTGAGTACAAATGCGTCGCTTGATTTTGCCACAAATACAATGCGAATCAACTATTTTACTCAATTATGTGTCGGACTTAAAACTGGCGCTTGACACCAAGTTGACTTATGATAGATTTCTTTTATTGAAGTAATAGTTGCTTCCTTTCCCTGTCCTAGGAAGTAAAAATTATACAGGCCCTCGGTAATACGAGGGCTTTTCAATTTCTATAGACCAAGAAATTAGATGTTAAGTTCCGCAAATATCATTCGGCCCGCACTAGTCTGCAAAACTTTTCCAACTTTAACTTCTTTATGAGAACCAACATACTCCGAGGCGTTTTTAACAACTAACATGGTTCCATCCTCCAAATATGCAACAGCCTGTCCATCCTCTTTCCCCTTTTGGACAAGTTTTACAATCATAATTTCCCCGGGTAAAAGATTAGTCTTAATTTCATTTGCAAGCCTATTTATATTAAGGACCTTCACACCACTAACTTGTGCGGCTTTATTCAGATTGTAATCGACTGTCGCAATCTTAGCTTTGTATTTTTTGCAATATGAAACAAGAGACTTATCAACATCTTCAGGCTTACTTTTTAAATCAACGACAGTAAAGACGTCCTTTGGCATAGATTTTCTTATTTCTTTTAGCGCATCAAGTCCTCTTCGACCTTTTTGTCTTTTTAATGCGTCGCTTTTATCTGCCATATGCTGAAGTTCGTCAATCACATTCTGCGACACAATAATTGGTGCATCAAGAAATCCTGTTTGTATGACTCCTAATATTCTGCCATCAATAATCGTTGACGTATCTAAAACTATTGCTGGCGGAGAATATTCTTTACTTTTAACAGGTTCGGGAACAACTAACACCTTATTCTCTCTGGAAATTACGTCTACAAGACGTGCATATTGCACCCTCCAAAATTCGTTTAAAACCGTCCTAAGAGTCTTAATAACAAAGTTTTCAAAGGCCAAGCCTATTGAATGAACTAAAGCTTTTCCAAAAAAATAAGTTAAAAGAAACAAAATACAAGCAATAAGGACTTCCCCAAGAAACGGAATGCTAAACAAAGACTTTTCTTTAAAATAAATAGATTCTGAAAGGTACAATCCGATAAGCCCGACTACAATAGACCAAATAATAGTCGAAAACATCGACAACTCAGAAAATAGCCATGCGAAAAATTTTAAAATTTGCTTTTTAGTCCTATCCATTGAATATAATTACAGAAAACTGTAATGCGAAAAATTATAGCACGGACGCAATGTTTTTGACATTATCGGGGTACCTTATATTCGTGAAACCTAATGCCTTTGCTTCCTTGATTCTTCTGTCCGAAGCAACTACCTTTCTGACCTCACCAGTTAATCCAACTTCTCCAAAATAGGCCGATTCCTTCGGAATCGGCCTGCCTTTGTAAGATGAAATGATTGCAGCACAAACAGCTAAATCAACAGCAGGTTCCTTAACATTAAGGCCTGAAGCTACATTCACATAAACATCTTGATCTATCAAATTTATGTTCAAGCATTTTTGTATAACCGCACACAAAAGCTGTAAACGGTTCAAACTATATCCGCTAACAGCACGTTTTGGATATCCAAAAGAGGTTTTTGTAGTTAAAGCTTGAATTTCGATACACAAAGGACGACTTCCCTCTAAAACAATCGCGGTGGCAGAACCACTTTTTGGGACACCCTCCTCACCCAATAATAATTTCCCAGGATTTTCCACACCACAAAGTCCATCTGGCTGCATCTGAAAAATTCCAACTTCTGAATCGTCTCCAAAACGGTTTTTATGAACTCGTAACATTCTAAAAAGATGCGATTTATCGCCTTCCAAATACAAAACGGTATCAACCATATGCTCTAAGATTTTAGGGCCGGCAATCGAACCCTCCTTGGTAATATGTCCAATAATTATAGTTGAAAAACCATTAGACTTAGTTGTATTCACGATTTTAGCTGCACATTCCCTAACTTGTGTAACAGAACCAGCCCTTGATGGAATCTCTTCACTTTCCATAACTTGTATTGAATCTACAATCAAAAGCTTCTGCCCGATATCTACCAAAGCGTCGTCGATTGAATTTGTAGACATAATATTAACGTCATCGCTTGATATTCCAAGTCTTTTTGATCTAAGTGCAATCTGTGATTCGGATTCTTCTCCTGAAACATACAAAACCTTTTTTGTAAAAAGTCCAGCAAGTTGCAGTAACAAAGTTGACTTTCCAACTCCCGGAGTTCCTCCTAAAAGAATAACTTGTCCAGAAACTAGGCCTCCGCCTAAGGTTCTATCAAGTTCAGCTATTCCAGTTGGAATTCGACTTTGCTCAGAAGTATTGATATCGCTCAATTTTTTAGGAGATTTTTTAGCCCTGTTCAAACTTTTTGAAGCCTTACCAAAAGAAACATGAGTTGACCTTTCATAAGAATTCCAAGCACTACATGACCTACACTGACCCTCCCACCTTGGAGATTCATATCCACACTCTCTACAAACAAAGATTTCCTTAGTCTTACTTGGCATAGATTTTTGAAATATTAATTTTAACTATCAAATGACAAAGCATCATCCTTACATGATACCTTGATTTCAGAAATATCCTTAGACCTTAAAAGCATCTTTGAAATTGGATCAATCAAATTTCTATTTATGACGCGTCTAAGTTCTCTTGCTCCATACTCAGTACCGGCTTTTTTTACCAAATATCTCTTTACTGAAACCGGAACTTTCAAAAATATATTTCTTGAAAACAAGCTTTTTGTAATCGGCAAAATCATTGAATCTGCAATTTTTAATAAAGATTTCTGATCTAATGGTTCGAAAATAATAATCTCATCAAACCTATTTAGAAATTCAGGCTTTAATTGTTTCTTTAAAAAAGATCTTAGATCTGATTTCCAATGACTACCTTTAACACTCGCAAATCCCATATCGTTTGAATTGATTAAATTTGCGCCATGATTACTTGTCATTAAAATTATCACTTCTTCAAATGAGACCATCTCCCCGGTATTACTTCTAATCTCAGCCTCATCCATAATGTGTAATAGAGAATTTAAAACATCTGGATGAGCCTTATCTATCTCATCGAAAAGAACTACAGAATTTGGGTTTTCAGAAACAAAATCGCAAAGAGAAGCGCCATCATCATATCCAATATACCCAGGAGGAGCACCAAACAATTTTGAGACAGTATGCTTTTCGGAATATTCAGTCATATCTATTCTCAAAAAACTATCAGGTTGCTTTTTTGTACCTTCTTTGTACCCAAAAAGCTGCCTTGCCAAAACCTTTGAAAGTTGAGTTTTACCTACACCTGTCGGACCCAAAAACAAAAATGCGCCAACAGGACGCGGTTCACTATGAAGCTTTAAGCTTGAAACCCTTAGCGAGCTGACTAATAAAGAAATTGCGTTCTCTTGCCCAATAATTTCTTTATTAAGCGTGTCCTCAAGGGTTTCAAGCTTGTCATTTAATATTTTGCTTGTTGAATACCTATCTTTTGAATCCAAAACCTGACCATTGAAAAATGTGTCAACGTCTAAAGCAGTAATAATGTTCGATTCCGAAGATGGATCTAATGAACTGCTTGCAACATGTCTTTTGTATGTTGATAAAAGATCCATCATTTTTATTCCAGAACCAGGCATAACATCACTATTGGTTAAGTCGGATTTGCTAATTTCAATAACCTTGCTTATAGCGTCGTAAGAAAAGTCTATTTTGTCTTTTTTCCGAATTTGCTTTGCATAATCAAGTAAAATTTCTTTAACTTCTTTATCATTTTGATCATCTAGAAAAATGACGTTCCACATCTTTGAAATTGGACTTTCCCAAAACTTCTCACTATTGTCGTCTCTTGCGGCGCCAACGAATAAAATATCATTAGTAAGATAAGCTGATTCGATACCAACAAAAAAATTAACACCATAGTTGAGATCATCAAAAAACAGAATTGTTTTTGTATACTGATCCTTATCCGTCTCAGCAATACTTGAAAAAAGGCTCGATAAAACACCACCTTGTAACGTATTATTTTCAAGTGGCAATGAATTTACTAAGCTTGACAGTTTGATTCCAAGAATTCTTGAACCAATAAGTTCATTTGGAACGTCTTTCTCAACAATTTTTCTTGCAAGCTCCCTCATCAGAGTTGTTTTACCAGACCCGGAGCCACCAATTAATAATGTAGGTTTTCCTCCAGTAGTCGATAAATTCACCATTAGATGAATTAATTCTTTTGATCTACCAGTCAATATTGGTTGCTTTTCTTTTTTTGCTAATTCAGTAAAATCCTCAACGAACTTACTTAAGTGGCCATTTTTTGAAGCATGCGATTTAAGATTAATTTTCCGTTTTGCGTGATAATATTTCTGAACATCCATACCAAGTAGCAAAGCTAAAAGTAAGTGCTGGATTTCAACTGTTTTTGAATCAGCAACGTATGCTTCACTATATGCATTTATTATCCAATCTGAAATATCGATTTTTTTTCTTGATTTTGTGGAGATTTTTAGCTCACGAAGCACTTCTGCTATTTCTTCGCCTTCCTCTGCAATAAGGGAAACAACGTCACCGACTTTTACATTCTTTATTTCCGAAAAATCAGGGTTTAAGTCTCTAAGTAACTTAATACTTCTATCTGACAAACGGTCAAGTATATCGGTTTTCCCCATTTAAATTGCGCCTTATCTATAGATCTTCGAATCCTCAATCTGTCTTATACTTAATGCGAGCTTCCGATCTTTAGAATCAACGTTAACTACAACGGCCTCAACTTCATCTCCAACATTTAATGGACCAACTGTTTCCGAAATATGAATAAGACCATCAAGCCCTGGTTCAAGCTCTATAAATGCGCCGAATGGAACAACCTTAGAAACATTAGCTTTAATGCGTTTTCCAAGTGGATATCTCTCTTCAACTTTATTCCAAGGATTATCCTTTAGTTCTTTGACTGACAAAGCTATCTTATCTTCATCTTTTCCAATTACTTTAACTTTTATTGAATCACCTGGCTTGTAATAATCCTTTGGTGCCGAAACCTTTTCCCATGCGATTTCTGAAATATGGACTAATCCATCAACGCCACCAAGATCAACTAAAACTCCATATGGCAAAACAGTTGAAACTGTTCCGTCAACAACATCGCCTTCTTTTACTTCTGCTAATCTTCGATCTTTTGAAGCAGCCTCTTCCTTTGACATTACTTCTTTTTCTGACATTACTAATCTATTTTTCTCGGCATTTATTTCTATAATTTTGACTTCCATCGTGGAACCTTTTAATCCACCAAGATTTTGTGCTGTGTCAGAATTATTTCCTTCAGCCATTGCAATATTAAATTGTTCAAAATGTACACGATTTAAGTGACTAATCGGGACAAAACCTCTTTGTCCATTTGTATCAACAATCAAACCACCTTTTAAGTAATCTATTACAGTAACTTCAATTGGCTCGCCTGATTCATAAACTACTTCTAATGATGACCAATTATGCTGAGATTTAGCTTTCTTAAGTGAAAGTATTAAATTACCCTGCCTATTTTCTGGTTGAATAACAATTGAAGTGATTTTATCTCCAACTTTTACATCTCTATCTGGCAAAAGTTTTAGCTCTTCTGTTGGAATCATTCCTTCTGATTTTGCACCAACATCAACTAAAACATACTTCCTATCTATTGAAACAATAGTACCTTCAACTATATTTCCAGGTCCAAAAGTTCTAACCTGCTTTGAATGTTTTTTTATTAACTCTGATAAATTATTCTGGGAATCTGACATGACATGTAAAAAACTATATAAACTATGAGGGTAGCCCCTGCTTCGCAGGGGCTACCCCCTTGCAGGCGGAGCCTGCATTCATTCTACTGAGCATAATGCTGGCGACGAGCTATCTTCGCATTTCGTTGCCAAAACACTATTTTCGCCGCTGACATGTTTAACGACTCTGTTCGGAATGGGAAGAGGTTGTTCCACGTCGCTAGAATCACCAGCATTACACTCACTAGATAGGGGCGGGACAAAGTCCCGCTTCCTCAGAGGGTAGCCCCTGGCAAAGCCAGGGGCTACCCTCTGTTCCCTCCCTAAATACTGAATAGATTATTTGTCAACTACCTCAACCTTACAGTCAAGGTATGCTGAAATGCTCGCTTTCAGCGCGCATTATAAAAAAAAATCCCATTAGTACGACTCGGCTGAACACATTGCTATGCTTACACCTGCCGCCTATCAACCTAGTAGTCTCCTAGGAGGGCATATACAACTAATCTTGGCTTCGGCTTCGTGCTTATATGCTTTCAGCGCTTATCCGAAACAAACGTAGCTACCCAGCGGTGCTCTTGGTAGAACAACTGGTACACCAGAGGTTTGCCCAATCCGGTCCTCTCGTACTAGGATTAGCTTTCCTCAATTGTATTACGCCCGCTGTAGATATGGACCGAGCTGTCTTACGACGCTCTGAACCCAGCTAGTGCGCCTCTTTAATGGGCGAACAGCCCAACCCTTGGCACCTGCTTCAGCGCCAGGATGAGACAAGCCGACATCGAGGTAGCAAACGGCTCCGGCAATATGGACTATTGGGAGCCATTACTCTGTTATCCCCAGGGTAATTTTTATCCGATGGCTCAGGCGAACCCATGTTCAACCTGAGGGTCATTAAGACCTGCTTTCGCATCTGCTCGAATTGTAGTTCTCACAGTTAAGCTCACTTATACCTTTACGCTTACACTCCGATTTCCATCCGGAGTAAGTGAACCTTTGTGCTCCTGCGTTACTCTTTTGCAGGAGACCGCCCCAGTCAAACTGCCCGGCAGACATTGTTCTCGTAAAACGAGTTAGGCTCATACTTTTAAAAGGGAGGTGTCTCATTGGTGCCCCAATCTTGCGATCAAGGCTCCCTCCTACACTGAACATTCAAAAGGACTTGCCAGTATCAACCTACAGTAAAACTCCATGGGGTCTTTCCGTCCCACAGCGGGTAGGCCGCATCTTCACGGCCAATTCAAATTCGCTGAGTCTATGCTTAAGAGAGTGCCCAAGTCGTTACGCTTTTCGTGCGGGACACTAATTAGATGTCAAGGAATTTCGCTACCTTAGAACAGTTATAGTTACTGCTGCCGTTTACCAGGGCTTAGCCCGAAAGCTGTTTCCATCTTACAATGAACGTCACCTTCAAATTTGACCTTCTGGCACCGGGCAAGCGTCACACCCTATACATCCCCTTACGGGTTAAGCAGGGTGCTGTGTTTTTGTTAAACAGTCGCTCAGGCCGATTCTCTGCGCCCCCAATTGCTTGGGGGAGGGCTTCTTCCGAAGTTACGCCCTTATTTTGCCGAATTCCTCAAGCATAGTTCTCTCAATCACCTTAGTATTCTCTACCAGTCTACCTGTATCGGTTTTGGTACGGATTCAATTGTCTTATTGTTTAGAAGCTTTTCCAGACAGCTTAACGAAATCGACTTATGCCGAAGCCTTCGCCCACAGTTCACCGTTGGGGAATGCGGATTTACCAACATTCCGAAGTTCACTGCTTAGACGCCCAACCATTCAGGCGCTCGATTTATCAAACTGCGTCCCTCCATCACAAAACAACTAAAGTAACGGAATATTAACCGTTCGTCCATCGACTTCACCATTTGGCTACGCCTTAGGACCGACTAACCCTACGCTGATTATCATTGCATAGGAAACCTTAGACATTCGGTGACCGGGTTTCTCACCCGGCTATCGCTACTTATACCTGCATTCTCACTTGTAGTTCCTCCAGCATGCTTCACAACACACCTTCACAGGTTTCTACAACGCTCCCCTACCATCCACAAAAGTGGATCCGCGGTTTCGGTTTTTTGCTTGAGCCCCGTTAAATCTTCGGCGCATTACTCCACGCAGGAGGGATTTATAAACACGATTAAACTAAAACATAATTTAAAGTTTAATGTACAAACTAATCATGATCATAAACCCCCCTGCTTCAAGTAGTGAGCTATTACGCACTCTTTAAAGGATGGCTGCTTCTAAGCCAACCTCCTAATTGTCTGAGGAGTAACACTTCCTTTCCCACTGAGCAAAAATTGGGGACCTTAACCGACGGTCTGGGTTGTTTCCCTTTTGACCCTGGAACTTAGCTCCCAGGGACTGACTCCATGGTAACGCATTGCTGGCATTCGGAGTTTGGTAGGAATTTGTAGTCTTTCGACCCGCATTCCTTTCAGTATCTCTACCTCCAGCAAGCTATAACCAAGGGCTATACCTAAATATATTTCGGGGAGAACCAGCTATCGCCGAGTTCGATAGGCATTTCACCACTAACCACAAGTCATCCGAGCACTTTGCATCGTACACCGGTTCGAACCTTCCCCCGATTTTACTCGGGGTTCATCCTGCTCATGGTTAGCTCACTCGGCTTCGGGTCTTTCAACAGAAACTCATACGCGCTATTAACACGATTCGGTTTCCCTTTGGCTACGCCACTTAATGGCTTAACCTTGCTACTGTTGAAAACTCGCAGGCTCATTCTTCAATAGGCACGACATCACCCCGACGAATCGAGGCTTTGTCTGATTGTAAGCACATGGTTTCAGATACTATTTCACTCCCCTTATCGGGGTACTTTTCACCTTTCCCTCACGGTACTTGTTCACTATCGGTGATTTTGAGTATTTAGCCTTGCCAGATGGTCCTGGCGGATTCCCACAAAATTTTCGTGTTTCATGGTACTCAGGAACACTTTTAGCTCGGTACGTTTATTTCAAATACAAGACTATTACTTTCTATGGTCCCACTTTCCAGTGGTGTTCTTCTATAAACTAACCGAACCGTATACGGTGTTTCTTACGAAACATCCGCCGTCATAAATGACGTAAAGGTCCTACAACCCCCCACCGAAGTGAGGTTTGGGCTTCTCCCGTTTCGCTCGCCACTACTAAGGGAATTACTTTTGTTTTCTTTTCCTCTAGGTACTAAGATGTTTCAGTTCCCTAGGTCGTCTTCTTGTGTAAACACAAGATCATACGGTTTTACCGTACAGGGTTTCCCCATTCGGAAATCCCCGACTATAACGCTTCTTGTCAGCTTGTCGAGGCTTATCGCAGACTGGTACGTCCTTCTTCGTCTCAAAATCCCAAGGCATTCACCATGTGCCCTTACTATCTTTTTTACAACAATCTATTCAGTTGTTAAAGAGCGAAAATCCGCATTTTATATGCTCATTTGGTGGACCGAATGGGATTCGAACCCATGACCTCTACATTGCAAATGTAGCGCTCTACCAACTGAGCTACCGGCCCTCAATCCTGCCGGCTTTTCGAAAAAGCCATAAGGCCTTACGATATATAATAATGAAGACACCATAAATGGTATCTTCCTATCAGGCTTAACAACACAGTCTATACTGCAAAGAAAAACCATGATAATACGGAATGTTAAGAGGTTGTACAACAACATTAACTGTATGGTCGAAAATATACTACAGCTAATACGAATTTACAATAGGGGTAGCCCTTTTAATAAAAGGGCTACCCTGTTTGAGCGTTTGACATGCAGACAACCTTCAATGTATATTTCTTTGCAATGGAAAAACAAAAAGTCAAAAAAGCCGTTTTAACGGATGCAGGTTACGCAACAAGATTTCTTCCTATTACAAAAACGCTTCCTAAATCAATGATTCCAATTTTGGACAAGCCAATAACTCACTATATCGTTGAAGAATGTATGATTGCCGGAATAACAGAAATAATAATCGTAGCCACAGAAGAAGGCAAATCCATATACGAAGACTATTTTCACAATACAGTTCAGCATATTTACCAACAACTTCAAAAGCAAGGAAAAGAAGAAAGATTTAGGAAAGTAAGCCAGGTTTTCAGTCTTCCTAACATAATCGTTATTACACAAGACAAAAATCTCCCATATGGAAATGGATCACCTGCTATCGTGGCACTTCCATATATTTCTGGAGAACCTTTTATTTATGCATACACAGATGACATGGTATTTGGAAATTCATCAGTAAAAGAGCTGATAGACGTTTACAATAATTCTGGTGAAGATGTGCGAGCAGTCATAGCTGTAAAAGACATCCCAGATATCGATGTTACAAAATACGGAATAACTAAAATAAAAGAAGACACAGAAAACGAACTAGACTATATAATCGAAAAACCAACGCCTGAAGAAGCGCCATCAAGACTCGTTAGCTTTGGAAGATACCTTTTCACACCAGATATTTTCAATTATTTATCACCATCCAAAGACAACCTTGGAAAAGACGATGAATTATGGACAGTCGATGCAATTCACCGAATGGCAAAGAAACAAAAAGTATTAGTAAAACCAATAAGTGGAGCATGGAAAACAACAGGAGATCCTGTCAACTATCTTCAAACATCAATAGATTTCGCACTTGATAACCCGGAATACAATGGGAAATTTAAAGAATACCTTAAATCAAAGATAAACGGTTAGTAGATGCTTTCAATTCCTATCTTCTTTTCGTTATTAAGCCTATCCATTTCGTTTTTCATTAAAAGCATACCTTCATTTGGACTCGTTTGAATAACATCCTCAATTTGATACGACTTGCCCTCTCTAATCAAATTCGAAACCGCATGATTCACAAACATAATTTCCTGAACTGGAAGTCTGCCCCTTCCACCTATTTTCTTAACCAAAACCTGTGAAATAACAGCACGCAAAGTATCTGCAAGTAATGTTCTTATTTCATCTTTTCCTTCATCTGGAAATACATCAACAAGCCTATCAATAGTTTTTGATGCCGAATTTGTATGCAAAGACGCAAAAACTAAATGACCAGTTTCCGCCGCAGTTATGGCTAATTCGATTGTTTCCATATCTCTCATTTCCCCAACCATAATTACATCCGGATCTTCCCTTAAAGCCGATCTTAAAGCACTTGAAAAACTTTTTGTATGCTTTCCAACTTCGCGCTGGCTAACAAGACCCTTTAAATTATTGCTATGTATGAATTCAATAGGGTCTTCAATTGTAATTATATGATCAGGACGATTTGTATTGATATAATTCAATAAGGCAGCCAGCGTTGAAGTTTTCCCGGATCCAGTTGGTCCAGTTACCAACACAAGACCATTTTTATATTGAGTTGATTCCAAGATAGATTCATTCAAACCAAGTTCAGAAATTGTCGGAATTTTAACTGGAATAACCCTAAAAGTCGCTCCCAGTCCACCACTATGAAAATAGTAATTCACACGAAATCTTGATACACCAGATATTTCATATGAAAAGTCGACATTTGAATGTTTTTTCAAATGATCCTTCTCATCTACGCTAATTATTTCGTACAAAATAGTATCAAGCGTCTTTGCGTCAAATTGATCAGTCGAGATACGAATTAAATCTCCATCCAATCTGCCAATAACTGGAACATTTGGGACAACATGAAGGTCACTAAATCCGTTTTCAAAGATATATGAAAGATACTTATCAATAGCAGGCATTAAACCGATTCTATCATTTCTAAGAGGGTTTTTGATATATGAGAATAACACGATCCTGCCCGCTTAATGAATATTTGTATTCCTCGGTTTTTATTAAGGAAAGTTCTTCGCAAACATCATCTCCAGCTTTTATTTCTTCTTCGTTTAGCATTTTATACGCAACAATGTATCCGTCCCTAGAAACAAATTCGACCGCAGATCTCAACAATTCAGGCAAATACTTTACTGCACGTGCTAAAACGATTTCAAACTTGCGGTCAATATCTTCCGCCCTTGTCCAAATTGTTTGGACATTTTCTAAACCCAATTCTTTTGAAAACGCATTAACAACTTCAACTTTCTTTCTAGTCGAATCAACAAGCGAAAATTTTGAAGTAGAAAGCATCACAGCCAAAGGAAGGCCAGGAAAACCAGCTCCAGTTCCATAATCCATATATGAAAACTTCTTGCCAGCATGAGACTTAAAAAATTCGGTATTCAAAAGCTCCAAAGAATCCAAGATGTGCTTTTCCCAAATTCCGTCAAAATCACGAATTGCTGTGATATTAACTACCTTTGATTTTTCTTCGACTAAATGTGCGAGTTTTTTCAGTTTTAAATCTTGTTCTTCAGAAAAAGAAATCATATTAGTTCAATTCTAACTTGTAAATTTACAATATCTAAACCTCGCTTATTACGTCAAATCCCTTAAAGCTTCCGGTGACTGAAACTCCTAAAACTTTCTTTGCTATTCCCTTTTGTTTTAAACTTTTTGCGGTCTCGTTCAAAGTAGCACCAGAGCCAATTGCATCATCGATTATTAAAACAATATTAAACGACCTTTGGTCATCTACCACAATGGTTGATTTTGCGTTTTCGATACGATCCTCAAGTTTAGATAATGTTTTTTGAGGGACAGAAACTTCATTCCCAACTTTGACAATTTTCACCTGTGGCAATTTCAAATTTAATGACCTCGCAAATTCTTTTATAAATTGCGTTTCACGCTTAACCGTAGGAGGAATAAATCCCACGGCATCGACCTTCTTAGTTTTTATAAAATTTTTGATTCTGGCATTAACCTCATCAGATATATCCGATATCAATTTTTTATTTTGGCTTTGTTTTGCATATAACAATTTCTGCCCAAGTTTTGTTTTACCAAACCGCTCAATACTATAAAAATCCAAATAGTAAACTTCATTCAAAAAAACTTCGGCAAAAGACGATTTAAACTTTTTCATCCCATCTATAAGCCCGAATTCATTAAAGTATTTTTTGTATTTTTGCAAAATTGATTTGTAATCCTGTGCACTTTTTTCTAGTGGTAAATTTCTTTTTTCACACCACTTCACAAAGCCATCGAAACCTTGTTCTATCTTTCCAGTTGGAGTTATATGAAAAAAATGTTCTTCGATAATCGGATATTCAATATTATCTGGAATTTGTGGACTATCATTAACAAAAACTGGGACCTCGGATACCATATAATAAACCCTAGGCGGAGCACCCTTTTTAATAAGCTTCCCATTATTTACCAAGTTCTTGAGCTGTTTAAAAACAGCTCTACTGGAAATTCCTAGGTAATTCGTAAGCTCAAAGGCCGAGGCCTCTCCTTTACTTAATATGTATGCAATTATCTTTTTTGAAGTTTTCATGGACTGATTATACCAAAATAGTTCATAGTTGACCATGAACTATGAACCCACCCGGCCTTAAAATTTCCAGCTTATCTCCATTGAATTTCGCTAAGGTAGAAGAAACGCCTTCGCAAACACCTCCATCGACATAAAAATCTACATCATCCCCAAAAATTGCGATTGCTTCATCCATATTTTTTACGGTCGGAGCATTTTGTAAATTTGCAGATGGCGCAACCAAAGGTCCGGTTTTACGAATAATATCCAACAACCATTCATCTTTAGGCATTCGTATTGCCAAAGAATTTGTTCCGCGATAAAGATATTCAAACTTACTATCGCTACATTCAAAGATTAAACTCAAAGATCCAGGCCAATATTTGTTAACAACCTCCAATTGAAAGTTGGAAACCTCAATCCCAAAAACCTCCAAATCTTTAATATCCGATATTAAAATAATAAAAGGCTTATCCAAATCACGTTTCTTAATCGAATAAATTCTTTCAACAGCGGTTGGATTAAGAGCACAAGCAAAAAAACCATAAACAGTATCACTAGGCATAATAGAAACGGAACCGGAAAAGAGTTTGCTTGAAATTTCAGAGATATTGGATTTAGAGATTTTCATGTACAAGACATAACTTTATCTTACTTTTTTAGTAAATCAACATCTTCGCAAACTAGCCAAGCGCTTTGCATGCCAAAACCTTTCTTATCAATATCAAAAGACTGAATAACTTCGACATCTCTAAAACTTACAAAAATCGCATACATTTTTCCTGAAATATAATGAAGCACGTCTTCTGGAATATCAATTGTTCCCAAATCTGCCAGAGATCTTTCCTTTATAATCTTTAGCGCATACTCATCATCGGAAATCTCTATTTGTTCAACACCGTCAACAACAGCTTTTACTTTTACCAAATCTCCCGAATCCTTAAAATACAAAGTATCTCCGAATGAAATTCGGTTCCACGGAGCAACCTTATTCTTATACCACCTTGATTCAATAGTCTTTTTACCAGACAGGATTTTAGGAATTAACTCCCAACGCTTTTTCATGATAACAACGTGGTTCATGGGCATATTATATTAAGACCATACTTTTGGCCAAGATACATGTAGTGTTTATCAAGTGTTAGTATTGCATCTATACCCTTTTCTTTTGCATGTAATGTCAACATTAAATCAGCATAACTAATATCTTTTTTGCTAATTTTGAAAAACTCCTCGTAAGCACGATTTTCAACCGCCCTTGACGCATGAATCAATTCAACTCGGTTATTGTACAAAACATTAAGGCCTTCTTTTGTTTTCTTCTTTCCAATTCTTTGTGACAGCACGGTGAGTACTTCCGATAAAATATAGTTGTTTATATATATACGATCAACGGTAATTAGCGCAGGCAAGACTTTCTGTGCTTTATCAACACTTACACTATCACCATAAAAAAGTGCAACAACAAAACTTGAGTCTAAAAATAATTTTGGAGTTTCCTCAATACCCATAAACGATCCTATCAATTTGGTCTGTAATATTCTCGTCTGTAGTTACAGCAGGGTTACTTTCCAACCACTCGCTAATTCCACTAACAAAATCTTCTCCAGCAGACTTTGATTTTCTATTTCTATTCTGGCTAAGTCTAGCGGCTAATTTTTCATCATACTTAGTCAGCATAGATACTGGTTTATCTCTAACAGTAATTACGTAATAGCTATTTTTCTTTGCAACTTCTTCGGACAACTTACTTAAAAGTGGCCTTGCATCCCTTATCTTTATTTTTTTCTCTTCTAAACCGTTTACCATGCGTACACATTAGCATGCGGTGCGTACACCTGTCAATGAGCGCAACTAAATATAAACTGTTTATAACCTTTTTCACAATGGCTATGTAGTTCATGGAAAAAGTTTAACAAAACACCTTCGTTATTTTTTACGCCTAACCATACTAAAGATCCAATTTACAAAAAAACGATAACGACAAATACAATTGCAAACACAAATTCATATATAAAAAATGAAGTTCCAAAATTCCAATAGCTGGATCCACTAGAATTAAAAAGAGACTGACCTAATCTAAATATCCTGTCGTTAGATTCAAAATACGCTGTCAGCATAACCTGTATACCAAAGATCCTTATACATTTCGTGTAAGAAAAGCAAAGAAATCGACAGTAACCCAGCAAATAAGACAGATATGGATCTAGCGTATTGGAATAAAAACCTTAGAAGAAAGCTAATAAATACAAAATAAACAACTGACGTAAGGTGAACATAGCTCTCATCAAAACCATTTATTGGATTGCATGGTTTTTGGCAAATATCTGCAGTATTCGAACTAGACCCATCCAAGTATCCACAAAGAGCGCATGAATAGTAAATGCTAGAAGTTTTATATTCAACAACGTTCGCAATACTCCACGACCCAATTATCAAATTAAAAACAGTGACAAAAATAAAAGTAGCAATTACTATATAAATCAACGTAAGATTTCTATTTTTCATGAGGACATTCAATCAAACTATCTTAAAACCAAATAATCGTAAAAGGCAAAAACCTCACGAAACGAAGAATAAACATCCCTAAACTCATAATAATTTGCATGGGAATTATAAACTTCTTTAATCCCAATCTTTTTGAAAAAAATGACAGATCTTGGAATATGATAGTAATTCGAAACAACAATAACGGATTTGTAACCCAATTCATCCATGTATGACTTCGAGTTTAAGCCAGATTGTTCTGTATCAAAACCCAAATAATCTTTACGTATCTTGGATTTTGGGACACCTCTTTCTAATAAATATTCTTCCATAACCTCGGCTTCTCCATAACCCTCTTTACTAAGACCTCCGCTAACAAAAATATTGAATGAATAGCCGGAATTATAAAGTTCTAAAGCCTTATCAAGCCGTGACTTAAGCCTTTCGGAAGGTTTCCCGTCCATCTCAACCTTATTTCCCAAAACAATTATTACATCTGCATTCTGAACCCGATCAAAATGACCAAAAAGAACGATTGCAATTATATGAAGAAAAAATATCAATGAAGCGATCAAAACTACGAATTTTAAATGTGCAATTTTAATTTTCATAAGTGAATTATCCTGTATCGTAGATTTTTATCAATGAAGTAGTAATCGGTCACGGCCAAATCAACCCTTTGTGATTCACGAAAATCGTTATGTACATTTAAATGTACATTTGGTAGTATCCGACCATGGAATATATTACAGCTACAGAACTAAGAACAAAAACTAAAGAACTCGTTAAATACCTTAGAAGTGGTAACAGCACAAACTTAGTATATAAGTCTAAAATTGTGGGTATTGTTAGCCCTGTAATAGAAAAAAAATCAAAAGTTGTTGATGAGCATTTCATAAAATTCATGAAAAAAGCCTCGACGGACACAATCACAACTAATAAACAAAGGGAACAAACCTACAGAAAACATTTATTAGACAAATATGGTCGTTAATAAAGTTTTTCTTGATACAAATAAAATCATAGATATTTTTGAACCAAGGGGAAAAGGTCGCCTAACAGCTGAAATGATGAGCGGAATGGAGATACATATTTCGCCATTATCAATTCATATCCTTTGCTATATTGGCAAATATAAAATCCCATCAGAAAAACTAGAAAGGATAGAGGATTATTATAAAATCGTTGATTTTGATGAGCAAATTTTAGCTTTAGCCTTAAAAGGCCCAACAAATGACCTAGAAGATAATATCCAACTACATTCGGCTTCTCAATCAGGTTGCGATATATTTCTAACCGACGATAAGAAACTGCTCAATATGCACTATTTTGGAAAAGTGAGAATTGTAAGCAAATTATAGTTTCGGATACACGAAATACTCCGATTCAACTTTTCCGTTTTTAATATTAATTTTATAAGCATACATACAATATGTACCACAACCATATTGAACGACAACATGCTCATCACCTGCCCATTCCCAATTTGAAGTTTTAAATCCACCTTCATAAATCGTGTTAACCTTTCTAGTTTCGACATCCATAATCCCTAATGCAATATCGCCATGATAACCAGTTTTTGCTCCATTATCATAATAAAAACCAACGTGTTTACCAGATGGAGAAACCTTATATCCGTTGGTTTCCTGGCCAAAGTAAGTAATGCTAACCGTTTCTTCACCATCTTTATATAATCCTGGCATGTAAGTTGGCGTAGGGATATTATCGATTTCAATTCGAGTAACATCCATATTCAAAGAAACTTTATCAGTACTCAACAATACCATTTCTTTCGGAGAGACAGCATCACTCTCAACTTCAAGCAAATCTTTTTTTAAAGATTGAATAGATACATAACATTTTCCGAATTCTCGATCTACGACATATTCCTCAATCGCAAAATAAAAAGATACGGATAGGAATATAATAAATACCGATAATATCGCATAGATAATAAAATGTTTCATAATTTATGGAAAAATATCGGACCGATTTTTAGTTTAAAATTATTATCGTTTGCCCAATCCGGTGCAGTAATACTTTCGTCATAGTAATGATTTGATCCATTTGTTGGATCTTTTACTTCACCTTTTATTACATTACCTGCAATTTCATAGCAATTAAACCAAGCTAATTTATCAATTTTATTATCACTAACAAACGGATTCTCAACATACTTTCTATTTGAATCGCTATTATTAAAAGCACTATATTGCCAAGGTTTCGTAATAACAGAAAGGTATGAATCACCCCACCATTTTGGATTATCAACCCGGTTTCGAATTGACCAACCTATTGCTAGTCGAACCTTATCAGACAAACTTGTGTTTCTGGCTTCGCCGTATATGGCTCTTGCCAAAAGTAATTGGTTATCATCGTCGGTAAAATCACCCGTCCAAACTGGATCATAAACAGATGACTTTCTCTTAACCTGCATACCAAAATCAATATAAAAAGTTTTTAATGACGGTTTTCGGTCGGCAAATAATTCAATATAATGTAGTCCTTCGTTTAGAGATGTTTCAAACTTTAACTCCTCAACATCACCATTCATGAGACCACCGATCCAGTACCATAAATTTCGAAACACATTTCGCGAATTCCGAACAACCAAATCATCAATAATAATTTTTACATCATCTGAATCTCGAAACCTTCTTTCGGCTTTAATTGTTAAACGAATTTCTTTTACAGACAAATCGACCATTGCTACTGTCAACCATGGTCTTCTATCAGAGTCTTCGGCTTCATCTGTAAGACCTAGGGAAATATCTTGTAACCTATATCCAACATAAGTAATTTTCAAGACTTCCAAAGTCGGCTCATTATCTGGGATAAAAGTAAGTTTATGCTTTCCTGAACCAAATCCTAACAAAAAAACCACAGTCTTTTTAGTTCCATGGAGTTCTCCTCCGGAAAATGATACAGGGGAATCTGAATACCTTTGCGGGTTAGTCAGCAATGGAAATTTCCTAGTATCAATTTCTACCATTAAGTCGTCATCATCTGTAGAACTTGAACTAATCTGCTTTTCTCCACGAGCTCTTGCCGAAACTTCTATCATATACAAACCATCTTCACTTGTTGCAAATTCATAATCAAAGGGTTTATTAACTGTTTTATGAAACATCTCGTAAACAACGGATTTCATTTTCTCAATATAGCATAGGAAAAACCTGGATTCAAAAAATGGAATTGGTGGGCGATCATGGACTCGAACCATGGACCTCTAACTTATCAGATTAGCGCTCTAACCACCTGAGCTAATCGCCCGAATTTTCCAAACATAAGATATCAGATTAGCGCTCATACGCCTGCGCTAACGCTTCGGCTACCCTTCTCCTTCGTCGAACGTAACCACCTGAGCTAATCGCCCATAAAGTTTCACCAAGCGAAGATATTATAACAAAAACAAAAAAAGGAGCCATTTCAGACCCCTTTTGGTTTTTTGCAATTTTATCAGTCTCTAAGCGGTGAAAAGAATTCGTTTGTAACTTTTAAGCCTCTTGTTACCAAGCTGTCTAGAAAAGATCGTGAGAAATTTTCCTTTAAAATACGAAAGCCGACTAAGCTTCTCGTAAGTTTGGAAAGCTTTTAAACCTTCCTTTTAATCTCCTTGAAAGGAGGTGATCCAGCCCCAGATTCCCCTAGGGCTACCTTGTTACGACTTAATCCTCATCGCTGAGCCTACCTTAGGCCCTCGTCAAAAACGAGAGACTTCGGGCATTCTCAACTCTGCTGACCTGACGGGCAGTGTGTACAAGACCCGAGAACGTATTCACCGCTGTATAGCTGACCAGCGATTACTAGCGATTCCAACTTCATGAGGGCGAATTTCAGCCCTCAATCCGAACTGAGAGATTGTTTAGAGATTTGCTCTATGTTGCCATATGGCGTCCCATTGTCAATCCCATTGTAGCGCCTGTCTCGCCCGAGGCATAAGGACCATGCTGACTTGTTGTCTTCCTCCCCTTCCTCCCCGTTGCCGGGGCAGTTTCGCTAGAGTGATACAACTAACGATAAGGGTTGCGCTCGTTACCCGACTTAACGGTACATCTCACGACACGAGCTGACAACAGCCATGCAATACCTGTGCTACACCCTCGAAGGAGTCGGCTTTTCAGCCGATTTGCAGTAGCATGTCAAACCTCGGTAAGGTTCTTCGCTTATCATCGAATTAAAGCAGGCGCTCCACCGCTTGTGCGGGTCCCCGTCAATTCCTTTGAGTTTTAGCCTTGCGGCCGTACTTCCCAGGCGGTTCACTTAACGCGTTAGCTGCGACCCGCATCCCGATAAATCGAAACACGAATCTAGTGAACATCGTTTACGGCGTGGACTACACGGGTATCTAATCCGTTTTGCTACCCACGCTTTCGTCTCTTAGCGTCAGATAAGACCCAGAGGGCTGCCTTCGCCTTCGGTGTTCCGCATGATATCAACGTATTCCACCACTACACCATGCGTTCCGCCCTCCCCTGTCTACCTCTAGTGATCCAGTATTACAAGTATGTTTCGGGTTGAGCCCGAACCTTTAACCAGTAACTTAAACCACCGCCTACAGAACTCTTTACGCCCAATAAAACCGGACAACGCTTGGGGCCCCCGTATTACCGCTGCTGCTGGCACGAAGTTAGCCGCCCCTTCTTAACATTGGTTTACACTCCGAAAAGCTTCTTCCCACACACGGCGTCGCTGCATCAGTCGTCTGTGACGACCATTGTGCAATATTCCTACTTGCTGCCATCCGTAGATGTATGGCCCGTGTCTCAGTGCCATCGTGGGGGGTCACGCTCTCACGCCCCCTACCCGTCATAGCCTTGGTGGGCAATTACCCCGCCAACTAGCTGATAGGACGCAGGCCCGTCCTTTACCATTTGCAATAAATTGCAAACTTTACTCCGAAGAGACTATTGACTATTACTCATGCTTTCGCACGGTTATGGTCAAGTAAAGGGTTGGTTCCTACGTGTTACTCACTCGTCTGCCATGGTTTTTATCCTTGCGGATAAAAACCATCAACTTGCATAGATTAGGCACGCCGTCAGCGTTAGTCCTGAGCTAGGATCAAACTCTTAAATAAAACGTCATGCTTACGCATAACGTTTCCTTAATTACCTAAGGTAAATTCTTTTCACCATTCAAAAACCGATATATATTGCTGACTATTAAATTATTAACGTGCTAACGCACTACCCTCCGACTTTCGTCGGACGTAACGTGCTAACGCACTACCCTCCGA
>PFSJ01000023.1 GCA_002789015.1 candidate division WWE3 bacterium CG_4_9_14_0_2_um_filter_35_11
TGCAACCTTAATAACTGCATCTTTATCGAGAAGGCACGCTCCAATAACAGCCTTTTCCGCATCTATATTTTGTGGTTGAAGTTTGATATCTGACATCTTTTCTAGAGTATACTATACTGCAAATAGGAATAAGGGCTACCCTTTTTGTCTTTTTGACATACATGCCGAGGTAGCTTAACGAAGTTGACACGAGGCTATTTGCCGAAGGAAGATGCTTCGCATCTTGCATCGGCTCGCTATCGCTCGCCGAAGTGGCGGAACTGGCATACGCGCACGACTCAAAATCGTGTGGAAGCAATTCCATGTGGGTTCAACTCCCATCTTCGGCACCAAATTCACTTTGAGCAATGCGAAAAGTTAGAATTTTGGGTACACGGAGTGTGCACCAAAAGGCATATGCAACATCAACTACATACATGCTAAAATTCATGTCATATGAAAATTACTTACTTAGGTCATTCAAGCTTTTTAATTACAGGAAAAACTAATACAGACGAAGAGGTTTCTGTTGTTACAGATCCTTTTGATCCAAAAGCAGTTGGACTTCCCTTCCACAAGCAAAAAGCGGATGTCGTAACGATCAGCCACAATCATCCAAATCATTTTGATCTAAATAATATTGAAGGCAAACTTGAATCAGACTATTTCTTAATTGACACTCCAGGTGAATATGAGCTTCGCGGTTTAAGGGTTTTTGGAATAAAAGGCTTCCATGATGATAAAAATGGAGCAGAAAGAGGCGGGAATACAATGTATGTCTACGATTTTGCAGAAGCTACTGTTGCCCATTTAGGTGATATCGGACACACGCTTGATAGCAATCAATTAGAACTTCTTGAAGAGATCGATATTCTAATGATTCCTATTGGCGGAAAATACACAGTTGACGCTAAAATTGCTATGCAAATTATTGAATCAATCGAACCAAAAATTGTTATCCCAATTTTTGATGAACTTTCAATCCTTCAAGATTTCTTAGCCGAAGCAGGGACCGAGTCGCCAATCGAAAAAAATCTAATCATAAAATCTAGAAGTGATTTACCGGCCGAAACAAAAATAATACCTCTGTCGGTTTAAATAAGATAATGAAAAAAAACAAAAACATCATAGATAGTGCGATAGAGTTTGCCCAAATCGCACATTCTGGGCAAAAAAGAAAAAACGGTGAGGATTTTATTAATCATTCATTAAGGGTCAAAAAATACCTAGAGAGAATAGGAATTAAAGACGAATTTACTCTTGCCGCAGCTGTATTACACGCATGTCCAAAAGAAGGCGGAATTGCACTTTCAGAAATAACAAAAGAATTCGGAGAGGAAATTTCATACATTGTCGACCTTTTGACCAAAGCCTCAACACCAATCTACTATCAAAGTAATACGGATAATGTTGAAAACCTTCATAAACTAATTATCCACATGGCAAAAGATATTCGCGTACTGTTAATTAGGCTTGCAGATAGAATCGACAACATAAAAACAGCTGACACATTTTCGAATGAAGAACAAATTTGGATTGCAAAAAGTGCTTTGAATATATATGCACCAATCGCAAAAGCAGTCGGAGTCTATTACTTCACAAGGGAATTAGAAGGAGCCGCACTTAAAATTCTAGAACCCAAAAGATATCATCAAATTGACCAATTCTCACAAAGACATTT
This sequence comes from candidate division WWE3 bacterium CG_4_9_14_0_2_um_filter_35_11, assembly GCA_002789015.1. Taxonomy (GTDB): domain Bacteria; phylum Patescibacteriota; class WWE3; order 2-01-FULL-39-13; family 2-01-FULL-39-13. Next base: position 1,661 of record PFSJ01000023.1, read on the forward strand.
CAAAAACACCGAGCAAGAATTAGTAAATGCAAAAAATAAAATTGAGAAGTTTTTAAATACTCTAGGTACCAGCTTTGATGTTAAATTTAGAACAAAAAGCATTTATTCAATTCATAAAAAGGCTCATCATAAATACAATAAAGGAGATATTTCAAAAGATGACAGCTTTCATGAATTATACGACCTGCTTGGAATCATGACACTTTTACAAAACGAGAAAGATTGTTATAACCTTCTAGCATTCATTCAGGAAAACTGGAAGGTCGTCCAAAACGAATTTGATGATTATATTGCAAATCCAAAACCAAATGGATATAGAACGTTGCAAACTGCAATTGAATTAGCTCCAGGAAAATACTGCGAAATTCAAATCAAAACTTTTGATATGCATAATCATAATGAGTTTGGTCCGGCTTCTCATTTTTCATATAAATATGGAAAGACGTCTTCAAAATCCCAGTCGACTTGGATCAAAGAACTTATTGAACAAAAGGAAAAAATAAATGAAATGATAGCCGGCGAAAGCAAAATCAAAGCTTTTCAAAATACAACCTTCGTCTTTACGCCAAAAGGCCAGCTTATAACCTTACCTGAAAATTCGACACCTGTTGATTTTGCTTTCGCCCTACACACAGATATCGGCAAAGGTTGCTCAGGGGCTTTAATCAATGGAAAAATGGTAAGCCTGAACACTCCCCTTTCAAGCGGAGACACAATAGAAATTCAAGTAAGCAAAAAACATACACCTTCCCAAGACTGGCTTAAATTCGTAAAAACTGCAGAAGCAAAAAGGCAGATAAAGAAATTTACCAAAAAAAGTCTTCAATAATTATGTTGCGTTTACCTACTCCAAGCTCCTTAAGTGCGTTCACAACACTTTCCTTCATGCCCTCTGGTCCACAAATATAAAAGATGGAACTGTTTATGTCTTTTACATACTTCTTTACTATCTCTTCGTTTATATATCCGTTTTCGTATCCATCTAAATCTCCAGACGAACCATAGTTACTTAAAATATATACCTTTTTAAACCAACTTTCTTTTATGCCGTCAAAGTATTTCTTAAGAATAATGTCTTCTTTATTCCTTGATCCACACAATAAAGTAACTTTTTGATCCTTATTATCATTTTGAAGTTTATCTTTTATCATGCTCATAAATGGCGTTATTCCAACTCCACCAGCAATAAAGACTAAGTCGCGTTTATCATCCCGAATAAGAAAATTCCCAAATGGCCCATCTATTATTACTTCTTCGCCTTTTACAAGTTCGCCCAATGCTTTTGTAAATCTTCCTGTTTGCTTTATCGTAAAAGATAAAAAGTCATCATTTGGAGAACTCGAAATAGTAAAAGGATGTCTTGCATATAATCTTTCTTTATTTAATCTCAAAAAGCAAAATTGACCGGGCTTAAATTTAAGCTTTGATTTTGATTTTAATATTAAAGTAAAAGTATCATGAGTTTCGTTTTTCACCCCATCGACATAAAATTTCTCGAGATGTTTTTGCTTTATTTTGTAATTAGTTCTATAAAAAATCCCAATTATAATTCCTGTTAATAGGACTCCATAAAGTATGCGAATAAAAAAGTTACCAGAGTCTGTCCCCCAATTAATCGCATGGTATAAGGCAAAAAAGAAAAGTACATAAGTAAGAATGTGAATGTATTGCCAGATTTTATATGAAATTCTTTTATAGATTTTCGATGCGAACATAATTATTAAAAACAGATAAAGTGAAACTATCCCCAGTGCAAAAGGAATAACTGAAAAGTCAGGAATAATAAATGACAAAACAAAACCTGTAGATAATATAAAGAAAATAGGATGCAACACAACAAAAACCATCGTAATTATCGAAAATTTTCTTTGGAACTTAATTATTTTATCCATTCCAAAAAATCTATCGAAAAACCTTGCAGTGTCGCCAGAGAATATTAATAATGAAAGAAAGGCAAAACCTATGAAACCTGATAACTTACCAGCAAGATATATTACAGAAGAAAACTCCATTTTTTATTCAGAAACCGTAAGTGTTCCCCACTGCCCTTTTTCTCTATGTTCTGGTTTTGAGCAGTAGTAAATAAATTCGCCGGCCTTATCTGCTACAAATTCAATGATGACTTCTTCATTTAAAGGAGTCTCAACTTTAATTCCATATTCATCAATATTAAAATCATGCACACCTTTAATATTTTTGACCTTTATTTTAACGGTATCCCCTTTATTCACAGTAATTTCTTTAAGTGAAAACCACATGCCCTTATCATCGTAAAATGACTCAACAGTAAATTCTTTTACTGCGGGAGTAGAAACAATATCTTCGACAACAGTCTCTTTGGAAGTCTCAGTTGTCCCTTCATTCACCTGAGTCTTCTCTGATTCCTCTACAACTTTGTTTTCGACCTTCTTGTCGGTAACAGAAACTGGTCTTGTATATACAAATGCGATAATTCCCAAAACCAAGATCACGCCTGCGGTTATTAGTATATTTTTTCCTATCATCATTATAGAAATTTACGATAGATAGGTACCTATGTAAAGGAACAAAAATGGTAGACCCGAAGGGATTTGAACTCCCAATTGAATTACACCTCAAAATATGTCTCAGGTATTCTAATTCGACAATATCCTTTCTATTTCAATTCGTTCAGATGCTGTTTTGTAATCTAGCGTGTAAACATAACAATATCTATCGGACAGGACATAATAATCATCATAAGTTATTCCTTGTGATTGAAATTTATACAAAAATGCTGCTCGGCCTAAAAATTCAACCTTTTTGATATCTAAAATATCTATCAAATTATCCTTCGAACAAACTTTCCCTTCGGTTACATATAGACTAAAACCGCTCAAGTTTTCCTTGTTACTCCCAATAACATGTAGATATGTTTTCGCTCCTTGCTGAAAAGTTGTATCAAGGCTATCAGTTACCGTCCAGCTTTTCGGATATTTAATATCAAGGTTGTATGTTGTATTTACGTATGAGTCAAATTCCTCGATGCTCTTTTCGTTTTTTCGGTCTTTCGTGTCAAAACTTATAGGATCATTGAGAATTTGTGACCCAAACTGATTAATATACTTAACAATAAAAACTAAACCAAATGTTAAAGATATTGCGGGAATCAAACCTAAAACAATACCTAATTTATTTAAAAAAGATCTATTTGAATTATCCAATTGAATCTCAACTGTAGGCTGATTGTCACTCTTTGTAGGATGCTCCTTCAGGTGAGAAGCAAAATCAAAATATGTTTTGAGTAAAATCAAAATAAGTAAAAATCCGACTAAATTCCCGAAATAAAAAGACAGCACAGTACCGGCCATAATAACAACGTGCATCAAAAGTATTCGAGTATAAGGCTGTCCGAAGTACACATCTTTATTTGTAAATTTATATTCACCACCAAGAATAAAATTAACGAAAAAAGAATAGCCATGACTTAACATAAACAAAAGCAAAGCAAATTTAAACTCATTAAAAACATCTAATAAAATAATGGACGTTATGTTTTCGAAATAACTTGTTAACATAAGTAGCCCCATAAAGTGAATAAGCATAAAACCACCAAAGTGAAGTATAAAAAATGCTGCAACTGGATAACCTTCCAAAATATTAAAAAAGGTACCATTATCATATTGAGACTTCGCCAATACAATTTTGAAAATGTTATAAAAACCGATAACTGCACTTTCTGCCCAATATAAAATCAGCAAAGTCCTTATATCCCAACCCAGCGAAATTACACCATACAAAGGATACAAATTAACAACTATAAGCGGAATAACTGATGATCTAAAATTTAATTTGTTCGCAAATAGCATAAATTATTCAAAAATCTGGTGGACCCGAAGGGATTCGAACCCTCTACCTCTGCAATGCGAATGCAACGCTCTACCAACTGAGCTACAGGCCCAAAGTTTTAGCCTAACTCCCTTTTTAGAAGATCAACCATCTCGTTTGTTCGTGGATCAACTTTATGAGCAACTGCAAGATTATACGATACTAAGCTTCCAATTATAATGGCTTCCCAAATTTCATCTAGTTTATCTTTCGCCCCGAGCGTAATTGCAATATCATTTATTCCCTTTTCTTTTGTAATTCCTCGCATTATTTCAAATCGCTTTTTATTTCGCTCATTATATAGTGAGGAAATTAAATACACAAAAATATATTTTTTATTAATATCGTTTGGGAAATCTAATCCATCTAAGAAATGGTGATTCATTGAAGGAATATCATACGTGAAGCCGATGTTTTTAGAAGTTTCATTCATAAAATTCCTAATCACATAACTTGCAGAAACTAGATGTTCAGACGCGATAAAGATAGGACTATATCCATCAATCTTGGACGAGATTTTAAATATCATATCGCTAGACCTAGAAAGCAACTCCGTAAAATGCTTTATGAAAGAAGCTGTTCTCATCGCTTTTTGCTGAGAGAACTCCAAGAATTTTAAAGATGTAAGAACTCCTAAAGTTGAACCAACAATATACCCAATACCAGTTCTTGGACTTCCGGAAGGATTGTAGTTTGTATCAAAAATGTACCCTGGAATATTGCCGGAGTCCACAGCGTTTTTTAATTTTCCGCCTGAAGTTATAGCAAAAATTTTGCAACCTTTTACGCGTGCCTGTTCTAATATTGAAACTGTTTCTTCAGTATTGCCTGAATAACTTGTTACCAAAACTAATGTTGTTTCATCGGCATATTCAGGAAGATCATAGCCTTCAACTAAATGAATCGGTAAAACCAACTCGTCAGAAAAAGCTGAGGTAACTACCCTAACCCCAAAGCTTGAGCCGCCCATTCCTGCAATAATAACCTCTGAAACACCTTGAAAATTTTTCGGCATTTTGATTCTATTTGAGCCGTTCCAGGATTCCTTAAATTGGGAATGATAGTAACCAATGGACTTGAGGTAAACATGGATGGACATAGTTTCAGTTTATCATGAGGGTAGCCCTTTTTGTTGCACAAAAAGGGCTACCCTCTTATGGAAATCCGTAAGCCAGATTCTGTTTTAGCACATCATCTATCTAAGCTCTATCTTTGGTCACAGCGAGCAACTGTATAGACCGTTCGTAGATTGCAACGAGGAGGATTGTTCGTTCCACCCACATCCATAACCCTTGCGAGTTTTAGAATATGATTCGTCTCTATATCTCTCAAATTGGGTCAATTCCCAATCTGTGCTTATAGGTTTCCCTATTTGCAACTGTTTCGAAACTTTCGTTTCGACCGACACGCCTTCACGTGTCCACCCTGCTCTATGCTGTCTGGACTTTCCTCCGTTAAAGTAAATAACGGCGATGCGCCGATTTCCGCACAAATTTTAACACAATTCAATACGGACTAGATCTTTAACTCTTATCTGCCTCCATTAGAAAGTCGCGGATTCGCGGTTGCTTTACCAGCAAGAACAGCTGGCATGTATAAAGTTCTTATACCTTGATTTCGACCTAATCCAGCATTGTTAACAATTGGTAAATTAATCCTATACACGCCAGGATTAATCGGGTCCTGGTTTTGCTTTTTACCTAAATCCACTTTCCCAAATAATCTAGGGCTATTTTCATATCTTAATGCACCAAGTCCCATTAGGGTATAGTAATTAGTATCATTTTGCATCGAATCCAAGGCCTCTTTGGCAGTAAGTTTTTGCGTATGGTAATCATAAAAGCCAGAAATCCCACCTGGTAATTCATAACTGGGCTTTAAAGGTGTATTAAGACCAGTTGGCCCACTAGTTTGTGAAAGCATCCTCAAATTCTCTGGGATATCAGGTGGAATAAGTCCACTTCCCTTACAAATCATACTATAAACAGTAAAACGCATACGCGGATGCCTATTTACTAAATCCGCTAAATCATCTCTGCTATAAAACTCAGCATTACCACCGATTGATAATAACGCCCCAGTATTTGCACCACCATCTTCTCCATGTGAAAGGAAGAGAATGCTTATATCATGAATTCCCATACCTTCCAGTGCATTAACAATAGAATCGATTTCTTGGGCCTCTTTATTTTTGGATAAATTTACTGAATCAATGCCTTCAGAATTCCCATATTGGCCAACCATTATCAATGGCTTCTGAGCTTGGTTTTCAGCTTTATTCCATAACTTTACTGAATTTATCAAAGCCTTTTGTAAATCAGGATTTCCATCTGTAGAGAAATCTGACGGCCCTAAAAAAACAAGATCAAATCTTGGGTCACTTTGGCTTGTTGTTATCGGTGTCATAACAGAAACTCTACCTTGAATCGGCGAAAAACCTTCCAGAAAGAAATTCACTAATGCAGTCTGAAGAGATTCAGTGGTGTTATCGAAAACAAAGGAGTCAGATTGAGTAGATAATGTATTTGTGTCTGGATTGTATTTAAGAGGTGAAGTAATTGGCTCCGATGCGCCTGGGAGTTGAATACTTACTGTCCCCGTGATCAATTCAGCATTATTTCCAAAAGGGACAACATTATCAAATTTAAATTTGAGACCTATTCTAGCTCCATCTTTTCCCTCGCCAGAAAAAACAAGCACTTCTCGATCACCAAGGGGAATTTCACTTTCCAAACTACTGGTTTGTGCACCAAAAGAAATTCCTGAACCATCTGAAGAATTACCTGGCGTATAACTGAAATCAACAAAGTACCGATTTTGGCTTGTACTTCCTGCAGAATTTTCTATTTCAAGAATAGTATCTCCGTTTTCACAAAGCCTTCTACCTGCTTCCATGGTAATTTCGTATCCCCCGCCTCCAATAATATGATTTATATCATTAGCACTGCGAAATGGTCCATTATCTGGAGTTCCACTTTGGCAACTAAGGGATATAGTTGGTTGATTTTCAGCCCCATCCTGAAAAACTTTAAAATTA
>PFSJ01000017.1 GCA_002789015.1 candidate division WWE3 bacterium CG_4_9_14_0_2_um_filter_35_11
ATCTCTACGATTGCCTTTGGTGTGTGAAACTGTTGTACAGGTCTTGATCTACTTTTCTCTAATCTAAGATCCTCAAACCAAATAAGTTCACCGTTTGTTGAATAGACGAAAGGTACCTTGTAATTATTAAAGTCTCCTAAACCTTCATTAACAGTTTCGGCATATCTATGTGCTTGTTGTAATACATTTTGTGGATTAAGCCCTAATTTCTTCGCTTCAACGATGGCATAAGGTTTACCATTTAGGTACAAAGCATAATCTGCAAAACCATCCTGTGTAAGCAGTTCACGAACTGCCGTTTTGTGTAGAGTAGATAAATTAAGGCCATCAGAGTAATCAACTATCTTTGTCCAGCCGGATTTAATTAACTTAGTATCAATCCACCTTTTTCGAGTATCTTTTTCATTTACATAGTTCATATATTTTTATCTCAAAAACATTATAGTTGATAATCTGTATTATAGTAAAAGTTAGAGATATTAGCGATCGCATAATAGAACTTCCGTCATAATATTTCAAAGAATAAAAAATGGTGGAAAATAAGGACAAAAAAGAGGGTAAACCATGGAAATCAAAACAATGAAACAGTTAACTTAAATTTAACGGTTTCTAGTGACTAAAACCTCATGAAACCTAACTTATTGGTCTTTTTTAAAAATGTAGTAAATCATGGTAAATAATGGCAAATCATGGCTTAGGGAAACCAATAAATATAATTACAACCTCTTATCTGTGTAGATTGTTAGTTCATCAATTTGGCCTCTGTACCCACTAAATAAGCCAATATTTTTAAAATATTTAATGGACCAGCTTCTTCTATAAATCCTCATTCACATAAACCGTCAATTCTTCAATTTGGTTTTTGTATCCATTAAATAATCCAGTGATTATATCGACGCTTTCTTTTGATGAGAGTTCTATGTTGCGCTTTTGATACCCAATCCATGATAACCATTTTTTGGAATTGTTTTTTACAGGCGTTTCATCTGGTTTTAGTGGGAATGGAACGATTGCAATTTTCTTTAATCCATACAACACCGCTAGATCAAAGGCATTTCTAATTGCCTCGTGTAATTCCGTAAATGTTATTACTTCTGTTTCAGACCTATCAATATATGGAACATGAATTATATTTTTTACTTGCAGATTGTATCCTTTTGTTATTACCACGTTGCCGATATTGCAATAACCTATTGCACAAAGTTCCTTGAGCAAATCATCACCAGCTATATTTGAGATAGATTTCAAAAGTTCGCTTCGATCAATAAAAGTTAACTCTGTACAACACGGACAAATAATTGCATCACCTTTAAAATCAAGAATATTGCCTCTCAAAAAGACAACATTTGCAGATTCGGAAGGATCATCGACCATTTTCATATAGATTCACTATAGCAAAATCTACCTGTAGTAATATTTTTTAAATTCTATAAGTCTTTCGTTACTGTTGATGTAGATATAAATATCTAACTCTGATTTCTCAAAAACCCTTTTACAAATTCTTGCTACTTTTCGTAATGAAAAGCCGTTAATTCCACCACCAATGGCTGGAAACGCAATTGATTTACAACCAAGGCTTTTTGCCATTTTCAATGAGTTTATGAATGGTAATTCAAGCAATTTGCTATCATCAACGTAGTTCTTTGGAGCAACAGTATGAATAATATGATTACACTTTAAATTATAAGGTTTGGTTACAATAACGCCTCCAATCGGTAACCACTTTGTTGATAGAGTATTCCTAATCTCAATGCATTCCTGTTCAAGTTCAGGCTTTCCAGCTTTTCTAAATATCTCACCGCATACCCCACTACCTGCAATTAAACTTCTGTTTGCTGAATTAACAATCGCATCTGTATTTGCAAGAGTAATATCTTCACAGAATATTGTTACCATACTCCTTGAATGCCCAGTCTTCATATGTTTTGTCATGAGGCATTTCTTTATATATATGTTTTAATTGTAATATCAGCATCATATTTCCAAGAAAGATAGACGGTTGAGTTAATGTTATTAATTCTCTGTTAATCAAGCGGAATAAGACTCCAAAGGGTAGAGGAACTGGAATCCATGCAAGTACTATATATTTTATAAACAAAACTATTACCAAATAGATGATATTTATACTTAGTAAATAGCCTGAAATAATTCCGAAAACGATGCTTTCTAATAGAAAAATAAAGCCAAGCATAGGAGAAGATAGCCATGCTTGTATATCAGAGATAGAAACCTCTGTTGCTACTTTTGATTTCACACACCTTGCCAATATCAAAGTAATTCTTTGATACTCGAATGCAAAACAAAATATATAAAGACTAACTATGGTAAGAATAAATATCGTCCAGTGACCAACAAATCGATCAACATGGTATAGATATGCTAGAAGCATGACGATTAAGCCAATTAATCCACCAAAGTTGGCTTGTAGTAATTTAGAATAATTTCCCATATTGGTAATCTTTAATTTTTGAACTTTGATTAGAGTTGACTCTTCCTTGATTACGCACTTTTATTATCATTTTTTATTCCTTCTGAAGATTGATTTGAATAAATCAGCGATGATTATTCCTACTTCAATTATTAAAAATGAAATGAATATAATATTTTTTAATGTATATAAGCTTTCAGGTATGAAAGGTAGAAAAAACAATATTAAGAGTGTGTGAAGAATCTTTTGTCTGGTATTCCACTTGAACTTTCTTGATAGTACTAAAATAATTACTGAAGAAAGTAAAAGCGTTCCTACAATCCCGCCAAATACCTCAAATAAGACGTCTACTGAATCCCAGCCAACAGGATAAGATAAAAATGCGTATAAAAGAAGTAGTAATCCTATCCCTATGTTTGTTTGAGCAAAATTATAAACTTTCTGAAGTGGTTTCTTTTCTCCTGTAATTGCATCCATATTTATATTGATGCTGGAGGAGTAACTAAAAGCTCCCGCCAGCGATGGATTGCTCCACTCACATCCCTTTCGGGACATGACCAATCACGATGCTCTGACGAGAGCGTTACAGTTCGTGATTGGTTTTTATGTCATGCCCAAGATCAAATCATGAGTTTAGACAACTGTGGAAATTCTATCATAATGATAAACTAAGCATTCCGGAATTAGCCAAAAGTACAACCTCAGAGAACCTGAAAAAACCTGATATTTCAAAGATTGGAGAACCTACAATAACCTACAGTTTGTGGTAGTGAAGTTTATATTCAAAATCGTGGTAAATCATGGCTAGTAAGGAATAGTATGTGAGGCTAAAGGACTTAATAAAACTTAACATTTCAAGGATTTTATAACCCGAGAAAACCTGCGGCCGAAGAGGAAAAGTCTGGAATCAGTCATAAAGTTCCTTAAAGGTAATATTTAGCTGCGATTGCCTCCTATCCATTTGACCTGAGAATAGAAATTGTAGGGAAAGAAAACTTCCTTAAACCTAGCTTTAAAACATTGGAAACACCCCTGTGAATTATAAGTGCTGTAAAATATAGGTAGAAATGAAAAATATAGAAATACAGGTATATGAGAAATACTCTACGATAGCTTTAAACTCCTGGGCTGATGTTCTTCAAGAGAATAAGCAAGATCTAATTCACAAAGATAGAATCTTTTTATTGGAGTTGTGTTCTCAAATAATGGCTTACGACGTAGGGATTTTAATGCAAGCATGGAAAGATTATCCAAGTAAGAACCTACAGGCTAAATCCATAATTGAACACGTTGACAGTGAGATTAAGTATTATGGCGAGGATAGTGTTAAAGAGGCCAGGAATATCGTAGATAAACAGTTCAGGAGTTTTTTTGAAAATATATATTCTGAAAAAATAAAAGCTCTAAATCTAACAGCGAAACTAATGCACATAATCCCAACAGACAAAAGGGTAAAGGAAGAGGCGAAGACTCTTAATGAGGACTTTTATAAAGAATGGGTACCCAAACTTTACAGTAAAATAAGAGTGGATAGTGCTAAATCTCTTAAAGTAAGATTCAATCTTAGCGACACGGTAATCTGTAATCTACAATTGTTAGCTTTTGATGAGATCGAAAGCCTGGTAAACAGTAAAAACCAAGTCAACAAAAATCTGATTCAACACTTAGAACTATCGATTGAACAATATTTCCCGATGTTTTTAAAAGATCTAGGAATTTGTAATAAAACAAACTTACGATTACTACGCAAAAATTCCAAACACCAATTCAATACCGCTTGTCGCAGATGCGGTTTGAGGTTGCTGAAAAAAGACAACAAACATTATTGCACCCGTAAAGAAAATCGGACTTGTTATGACGCCCACTTTAAGGAAGATATGAGTAGTAGATTCCAAAAGGTCATACTTGAAACAAAAAACAAGTGTGCCTATTGTAAAAGACCTTCATCTTTAAACTTTATTCATACCCACAATAAACTAAAAATGCAGTTTTGTTCAAATAGGTGTTGGGAAACCTACCGAAAAAGAAACTTTCGCAAAACAAGATTAAAACCCGGTTAAACTAAATTTTTCAATTTGTCCCATAAATTGACGGCAAAACAATAGGGCACATTTAGCGTGTGATACAACATGCACATGTTAGAAATTAAAAATGTACATATTGAAAACGATAAGGTCAACGCACCTTTCCTGCTTTCTGCATATTTCTGTGGACTAATTAAATTTGTTGGAAGCTATTCCAAGAATGGCGTTGTATATTGGCAGTTTTCTCCGAAAGAGAGAGCACAAACCCTCTTAACTCAATTTTACACAAAAACTGAACCTCATATACCAGCAAAAGACTTATTTGATGCAATTGATACATTCTGGAAGCAAGTTAGTGAAGCAAGGAATACTACATGAATCGAATAGAAGTATCTCAAGTTATGCGACTAAGTAAAAAAGCAATTGACGATTTCAAGATAATTTACTTTGAGGAATTCAAGGTTGAGCTTACAAATGAAGAGGCAAATGTAAAAGGGTTGGAACTACTTAATTTTATAAAATTGATTTACAAGCCAATGCCAATTAAAGAGATATTAGTTTCTCAAAATCAAAATGAAAAACCTTAATCCAACATCAGGTTTACGGCAAATAGTTAGTGGATATCTTTTTCTATCTAGAAAGATAATAGTTGATCTCATTAGAAACAAGAAAATGAAGCCAATTGAATTAGGTTATTTCAGTATTTTTCTTATTTCAGCAGATTGGGATGATGACATATACAGGAATGGCTACATTAGACACGAGTTAACTGAATTATCCACCATCTGGAACATACCATATTCTACATTATATGACTATTCTAAAATCCTTATGGAAAAACAGCTCTTGATTACAAACAAAGATACGCTACAAATAAACAATTTCGAATGTTTTACCTCAAAAGGCATACAAGCCATTGTAAAAGACAAACCAACCGACGAATACCTGAATAGTCTCCTCACAAAACCATTTAACACCTCCGAAATTTCGGAAAATGACAAGATTTTTACCAATAGCAGTAACAAAGATATTCTTCCCTTTAGTGGTTCCTTAAAGGTGGAATTTGATATTTATCCAAGGAGCGTAATCCTTAAACAAAAGGCAAAGGCTGAACAAGAATATGAGAAAATTTACAAAGAGGATATCTCTCCTTGCTTACCACCAAAAGATATGCGGTGGATTGACGAAAATGTTGAGGAAAAAACCGAGGTTGAAAACCCAGAAATGGAAAAAGATATTATTGAAAAGCATTTTCATGGGAACCTGGATAAGTATAAAAACAGTTTAAGTTCTTGATATTTGTGACAAAAGCTGATTATAATAATTATGTACTCAGAGTTTCCGGTAAGGCGTTTTTAATGCCCTCATTGGACAGAGCTTTACCGTTCTGAGTACAGCCAGTGGGGGCATTAAAAAATATGGCATATCTTTATAAAGACGCAATCGAACAATATAAAAAATTAAAGTTTGGCGTTTACTTGAGAAAATCTTCGGAAGATAACGAGGATCGTCAAATGCGGTCAATCCCAGGACAGCTTCTTGATGTGAATGAACAGATCATCGATTTGTATCATCTCAATACACTCAAACCATATTACGAAGAGAAACAGTCAGCCTTTAAAGAAAAAAGGCCGTATTTTAACGAAATGATGCAAAAGATTGAAGCAGGTGAAATAAGTGGTGTAATTGTTTGGCATGCTAACAGAATTGCGCGAAACTACGGAGATGGTGGCAGATTTGTCCAAATGCTAATGGATAGCAAAATCAAAGTGTTATTGACTTGTTTTGGAGCATTTGAATGTACGCCAAGAGATCAAGAGTATCTAATGACTGAGTTCACTAGGGCAACAAGAGATAGCGGTGATAAAAGCGATGCTGTAAAAAGGGGTAACCGTATAAAATTTCTTGAAAAGAAGCAATGGATTGGAATTGCAAAACCCGGCTACTTAAATACTTTAGATCAATTCACAAAGGAAGCTAAGATCGAAAAAGACCCAATAAGGTTTCCTCTTTTGACTAAGGCAATTAAACTTATTTTGGATGATTCATATACACCAATGCAAGCTCTTAACAAATTAAACAATGAATGGGTTTATAGATCACGTAAAACTAAACGCCAAGGAGGAAGGCCAATGAGTAAAAGTGGGTTTTATAAACTACTTTCCGACCCTTACCTATACGGATTGATGATCAGAAAGGAAGGAGAAGTCATGGGAAATGATCCAAGAATGCTCTCTGTTGAAGAATATAGAAGACTGCAAATTATTCTAGGTAGAAATGGTCGTCCACACATTACCAAACACGAATTTGCTTTTAAGGAAATTCTCAATTGCGGTGAATGTAGTGGATCAATAACCTGTGAAGAGAAATGGCAAATCATCCGCCCTGTGTGTAAGACTAAGTTTCACAAAGGAAAAATCACATATCAATGTCCCAGCTGTAAAACGCACATAGAGAAAATGAAAAAACCTAAAATCCTGCACTATATATAACTATCATTGTACTAAAAAGGTGAATAAAAACTGCTCACAAGGTCATGTTTCGCTTGAAAAGCTTGAAGAGAAAATAGATCAAGTGTTGCAGAAGTACGAAATATCCGAAAAATTCAAGGATTGGGCAGTAGAGTATCTTAATGAACTCAATGACAAAGAAACAAATGACCGAGAGTTAGTACGAAGCAATGTCAAAAAACTTTATGATGATTGTGTAAAAAAACTGGACAACTTGCTAAAGTTAAAGATTTCGACACAAAACATTAATGGCAGTAGCATTTCAGAGGAAGAATATATAGCTCAAAGAAAATATCTACTTCAAGAGAAGGAAGCCTTGATGCAAAACATGAACGGAACTGACCAACGAATAGACAGATGGCACGAGTTATCTGTGAAGACATTTAATTTTGTATGTTATGCAAGATACTGGTTTGCTAACGGAGACCTCAAAACAAAAACACAGATATTGGCAGCTCTTGGTTCGAACCTAACAATAAACAACAAGGATATATTGATAGATGGACAAAAACACTTCTTTTTAGTCGAGAAAGGCAAGAAAGATTTGGGGATTCTCGCTAAGAAGTTCGAACCTATAAAATGGCTTGATATATTAATGCAAAATGACCCTCCAGAAGTACTTCGTACA
>PFSJ01000029.1:0-4763 GCA_002789015.1 candidate division WWE3 bacterium CG_4_9_14_0_2_um_filter_35_11
CTCTGGCATATAGATTCTATCATTTTATATTATGGAGGATTCAAAAGGGCAATAATTACAGCAATAGATGAGATATCACGAATAGGATATGCAAGGGTATACAAAACAGCAAATTCAAAATCCGCAGAAGATTTTCTAGAGAGGTTAGAGTATTTAGTTGAAGGGACAGTTTTGGTAGCACATACGGATAATGGGTCAGAATTCGGAGGATTATTTAAGAAGGCATGTGAAGGGAGGGGGATAAAGAGGATCTATTCAAGGACAAGGACACCAAAGGACAATGGAAAGAATGAAAGGTTCAATAGGACGATACAGGAAGAATGGTTAGAGGATGCGGAGATTACAATGGAGGACATAAAAGAAGCGAATGAATCGTTGACGGGATGGTTAATTGAATACAATGCATTTAGGCCACATGAAAGTCATGGAGGAGACACACCGGTGGAGTATGTTAAGAAGGTGATAAACTCGTACAATAGTTTTTCAAAAGTGTTACCCATGTACCCGGCCTGTACAAAACCTTGCAAAAAGTCATGAAAAAGTTATAATAGGCCCATATTTTAGTTGAATAACTGCTGAAAAATGAACATGAATCCGACTGTTGTTGGTGATGCAAACTTAAGCACAAGGGAAGGACAGATCGTGGAGGGAGTTGTTCCTGTTGTAAATGTGGAGTCTCCTGTTGCCCCAATAAGTCCGACTTCTAATATCCAAAGATATCCATTGAATGGACTCGGTAGTAATGTTTTTGATGTCCAAAATCCAAAAGCTAGAGTTGGTAACGAATTTAATCCCGACACACAAGCATCTCTATCAAGACAAGTAGACCTAGCCAGTGGGGATGTCAAAAGTGCGTGGACGTGGAATTCGATTATGACTGTCGTATCGGCGTAATAAGTCTTCCTTTTATTGACTTATTATCTCTCTAGGCTCTTTTCTATTTATTTTTTCAATTTTATCAAAGTCTTTGTCGTACGAGACTATGATGCAATTTTTTCCTATTGATATTGCCATTGAAGCAATAAGAGCATCGATGTATTTCACGTTTTTTTCTAAAAATATCTCGAGAGTTAATATATGATCGTATTGGTCAATGATTTCTAGTCCTTGTAAACTTAAGATTGAAGATATTGCTGATATGACGTCTCTTTTATCCATCTTGTAAAATGAAAGTAGCGTCCACGCAATTTCTGATAGGGTTACTGTTGTAGTTATTGCTTTATATCTGGAATTTTTTACCCCCTCGAGTAGACTAAAACAATCTTCGAAAGATTTTTCATCATCTTTTACAATCAGCCTAAGAAAAATGTTTGTATCAATAAGGTAACTTTCATTTTCTTGAGTATTCATTTTGAATAGCCTCTCGGGCTTTTAATACAGATGTTTTATTTTTAATATTAAACTTACCAGCAAGGCCAAGAATATCGGTTGTTGGGAACACCTTTAGATGATCTTTTTCCTTTACGATTTTAACTTTTTCATAAAGGTTGATTCCTAAAGAATCTCTTATTTCTTTTGGAATCGTCATTTGTCCTTTTTGTGTTACCGTTACATATGTATTCATACTTTGATTATAAGTAATACTTTTGCCTTCGTCAATACTGTGCTGAATTCTAAAACAGTAACCGATACTAGAATTTTATATCCGCCCATTCAATGCACACTCCAGTGGGCCTTCAGTGTGCAAGTATTAAAAAAGTCCCATGTCCAAAAGCTAAGAGCCATTATCTATTTCCGTATGTTAGAATTTGCTTAAGATGATATCTAGTTCTATTTCTCCTATTGATCAGGTTTTATCAATTGCGCAAACGGTTTTAATTATTGTTGTTGTGTTATTTTTGATTGGGGTTTTTATTTACTTTGGTATTAAATTTTATTTTTGGTATTTACGTTTTAAGAATCGAACAAGATCCCTTAAGGAAAAAACTTTTTTCAAAATACAAATTACAGAGGACAGTGAGATTGAGCCAGCTGCTACTGAACAGATGTATAGCAGTATGTATGGAATTAAAAAATCTGGCTTTTTAAATTCATTAAAAGAACAAGACCATATTTCGTTTGAAATTGTTGCGAATAATGCCTCGATTGAATTTTATGCCGTTTGCCCAAAGCATTTAGAGAATCTGGTTGAAAAGCAGATAAACGCTGCGTATCCTTCGGCAGAACTTACTAAAGTGGCACCTTGGAATATTTGGGCAAACGGCGGACATGTTGAATTCAAATCGCTAGCTCTCAAAAAAGAAAACTATCTTCCAATAAATTCATATGAAGAAATGAATGTTGATTCGATGGCTGTTATAACATCTGCTATGAGCAAGCTTCACGAAAATGAAGCTTTGGCACTTCAAATATTAGTGCGTCCTGCAGGTGATGACTGGCAAAAATTTGGCAAAGAACACATAAAAAGTTATTTCGCAAAACACAATCAAACAGATAAAGACGGAAAATCAGTTGGTCCAAAAATGTCAAAGATTGATGAAGATTATCTTCAAAAAGTTCAAGATAAGATTTCAAAGGTTGGTTTCGAAACTGTTATTAGACTTGTTTCGGTTTCACCAGATCAAGCTTCATCTAAAGTGAATTTGAGCAATTTAGAGAGAGCTTTTGGCCAATTTAATAGTCCTTCGTTTAATTCCTTTGGTGGAATTACTGATAGATATCAAAAATATTATGTTCAAAGTTTTATTTCGAGAATGTTTCCTGTCGTTGAGAAAATTAATCTTCCGTTTGCGATCCCAAAAATTTTAAAGAAGCAGTGGTTTAAAGGTTGGTCAATTTTAAATACAGAGGAATTGGCTACGATTTGGCATTTGCCAAATGAAAATGTGAAAACTCCAAGAATAAATTGGTTAAGAAGCAGAGGTTCGGCGGCGCCTATCGAGCTTCCTGAAAGTGGTTTGTATTTGGGAAAGTCGGTTTTTCGAAGTGATGAGGTTAAGATTTTTATGGAAGACGAAGATAGGCGCCGCCATATGTATATATTAGGTACTACTGGAACAGGAAAATCTGAATTTATGAAGTTTATGGCGATTCAAGATATTAAAAATGGAAAGGGCGTTGCGTTTATCGATCCGCATGGTTCGGCCGTTAACGATATTGTCCAGCAAATTCCACCAGAAAGGATTGATGATGTGATTTATTTTGATCCTTCGACTGAAAGGCCGATGGGTTTAAATATTCTTGATGTGAAAACTGAAAAAGGTAAGGACATGATCATTAATAAATTTATAGATATGCTTTATGAGCTTTATGATCCAAATAAACAAGGGATTATGGGACCTCAATTAGAAAGAGCTTTGCGTATGTGTATGTTAACCGCAATGAGTAAACCTGGTGGGACTTTGATTGAGGTTGTTAGGCTTTTGACTGACGAGAATTTTCATAAAACTTATTTGGATGTCATTTCTGATCCTTTAGTTAAAAGATATTGGACTGATGAGGTTGCAAATACTACTAAAAATAGGAAGGGCGAAACGATGGGCTACTTTGTTTCGAAGCTTGATCGTTTTACAACGGAAAAGACGATGAGGTATATGTTGGGACAATCTGTTTCGTCTTTTGATTTTCAGGATGTTATGGATAATAAGAAAATCTTGCTGGCTGATCTTTCAAAAGGTAAGCTTGGCGCTGAAAATTCAAAGTTTTTGGGCCTTTTAATTGTTCCAAGACTTCTTGCCGCAGCTTTCACTCGGATTGAAAAAATCGAAAGGGGAGAGGCGCTTGAAGATTTTTATCTATATATAGATGAGTTTCAAAATTATACGACTCCTGATATTGAAACTATTTTGTCTGAAGCCAGAAAATATAAGTTAAATTTGATTGTTGCGAATCAGTTTATTGGCCAACTTCCAGATAAAATTAAAGATTCTATTTTCGGAAATGTTGGTAGTATGGCGGTTTTTAGAATCGGGACAGATGACGCTGAATATTTGGAGAAGTATTTTGCTCCAACTTTTGAGCACGCTGATTTAATGAATAATCCAGTCGGAAGAGCATATATGAAGCTTTTGGTAAGGAATCAACCGTCTCCGCCATTTGCAATGACGACTGATTGGGAACTAATGAAAGATTCACCAAGGGATTTTGCACTAGGACAGAGAATCAGAAACCTAAGTCAAGAAAAATTCGGTAGAAACAGATTCATAGTAGAACAAGAAATAAAGGCTAGGTCAAATTTATAATAGGGGTAGCCCTTTTTGTATAATTGTCATATTTTTCACCTATTCGCAAGATTTTGTCTATATCATATAATAGTCTCATCTGGAGAGGTCGCATAGTTGGTCTAGTGCGCTGGTCTTGAAAACCGGTACGTCGCAAGATGTCGAGGGTTCGAATCCCTCCCTCTCCGCCAAAATACAATATTATGTTATCAATTACGACAAAGAGTGAAGAACCTGCGACAAAAACCTCTCTTTCACAACACGTTTTGCTCAGAAAATGTTTCAGTTTATGATTTAATAAATTAAATTTGATACAATGAAACGTACGCATTATATATCGAAGCCAAACATTTGTATCAATGAATAAATTCATATTTCTGAGTAATCAATGTAATCACGGATATGTGTTATATCAATAGGTTTTAATGATTTTCTACCTTTATATTTTGCGCCTATTTGAAGAATTTTGCTTTGTTCTGGTTTTATAATGATGAAATTATCTTCTACATATACTTTAGCTTGCGTTGGCTTTTTAAGCCCAAGTTGTTCTCTAACTGATATTGGAATATGTATTTGCCATTTTGGAGTAATACTTACTGTTTG
>PFSJ01000029.1:4845-7261 GCA_002789015.1 candidate division WWE3 bacterium CG_4_9_14_0_2_um_filter_35_11
TTTTTACAAGGAGTTTATAATTAACATATTCTATGGAGAGGTCGCATAGTTGGTCTAGTGCGCTGGTCTTGAAAATCGGTACGTCGCAAGATGTCGAGGGTTCGAGTCCCTCCCTCTCCGCCAGAGTACTGAACTATTCCGAATAGAATAACTGAATTGAGAGTGCCGTAAGAGTTCATTTGTTATTATGGAAAATCAACTATCTAGAATTGGAGACAAAACGACCTGTCCTGTTGCTGTAATCATAAGAAATGGGAAGATTTTAATGGGTTTACGACATTATACTCCGGATAAATGGAAAACAATTTCTGTTTGGACTATTCCTGGTGGTAGATGTGATTTTGGCGAGACGCTTGAAGATACTCTTTATCGTGAAGTTGAAGAAGAAACCGGAATTAACGATTTGAAAATTATTAAATATCTTGGTGAAGTCCCCGGATCAAAATCGGGAGATGTGGTGTTTTTGTTCGTGTGTAATTCTGAGCAAGAAGTGCGACTAATTGAACCTGAGAAATTTTCAGAATGGCGATGGTTTAGCATGAAAGAATATCCCGAAAACTTTATTAATCCAGCTGCGCTTAACCTTATCAAAAAATGCCTCCTGAATGAGAGCAAATAACTTCCTAACTTTCTTCTAGAAACACGTAAGAAAAATTCCCAACCTTAAAGGATTTATTAAAAGATTGAATGGGATTTTTTTGGTCTCCAATGGTAATCAATTTTAACAGAGTTTTTATTGCCTGATTGTAATAAACTATATATATGAGCAAGAAGAGAATCAGGCAAAATCTGGGGCAATTGAGCTAAAGGGTGATTTTAGGTGTCCGGATATATGATTAATTCAAAAGTTGCCATAGAATCCGGTAATGAGAGACAAGAATACCTTGGGGTATTTAGTGATATTTATGACAAAATAGTATATGAAAAACGATAAACCCAACAACGAAATAATTATTTACGAAGGCAACAATGGTCAGCCAAGGATTGAAGTACATATTGAGGGCGAAACAGTATGGCTAAACCAGACTCAACTGGTGGAACTATATCAATCAAGTAAATCCAATATTAGCGAACATATTAAAAATATTTTTGAAGAAAATGAGTTGGACCGAAATTCAGTTGTTCGGAAATTCCGAACAACTGCCCAAGACGGAAAAAACTACGAAGTCGAATGCTACAACCTAGATATGATTATATCCCTTGGATATCGGATCAAATCCAATATCGCTACGAGTTTTCGTATTTGGGCGACCACTCGACTGAAAGAATACATTATTAAAGGTTTTACTATTGATTCTGATCGTTTAAAAAATTTGGGTGGCGGTAATTACTGGAAAGAATTGCTTGATGAAATACGAGACATTCGCAGTAGCGAGAAAGTCCTTTATCGGCAAGTTCTAGATTTATACGCAACCGCTATCGATTATGATCCACAAGCAAGCGAGTCTTTGAAATTTTTTAAAATTGTCCAAGACAAGCTTCATTTTGCGGCTCATGGGCATACTGCGGCAGAAGTTATTTATCTACGAGTCGACTCAGATAAACCATTTGCTGGACTGACCAATTTCAAGGGAACACAGCCGACTCAAGCGGAGGCGATGATTGCTAAGAATTTTTTGGAATTAAATGAACTCAAAGTTTTAAATAATCTTGTTTCGGCTTACTTTGATTTGGCAGAAATCAACGCCATAGAGCAAAAACTGATGAAGATGGCGGATTATATTCTTGAACTGGACAATATCTTAAAATCAACAGGCAGAAAACTTTTAAGTGATTCAGGCAAGATAAGCCACGAAAAGGCCACAGAAAAAGCGAGCAAAGAATACCGCAAATACAAAGCAAAAAATCTGGGCGAGGTGGAAAAGGATTATTTAGAAGCAATAAAAGCTGTGGAGAAAAAAATAAAGAAGAAAGTGAAAGACAAAAACTAGAAAAAATAATATGACAAGACAACAATGCAAAATAGGCGTCAGGATACGTAAGAGGTTGTATGATTGATCGTATGTTTAAGAAGATGTCCAACCGTTTTTAGGTTTTTTACAAGCTAGTGGTTTGGTATGTTATATCTTTATCATTTCAATTTTTTTGAATAATGTTGAGAGCATTTTTAACAATGGCACTTCGGAGTTTATCGCCGCAATTACGATGTTATTACTTTTCATCATATCAGCTGTTATTTCAGCGATACTCGTATTAGGCCGGGCTAGCGTACTATTTTGGGAAATGGCATATTCAGAAGCCTTTATACTTGTTGCTTGGACGATAGGTTGGGGAATATTCTATTTAATCCTATTTTTAGGACTACTTTACATAAGTCAATAAAGTGTTGTCGAGATATAAAATATCTTCAATTGGCAATTTAAATTAAATCCAAAGGAAGCATCAGTATTGCTGGACTGGTTATTCCGAATAGGTG
>PFSJ01000021.1 GCA_002789015.1 candidate division WWE3 bacterium CG_4_9_14_0_2_um_filter_35_11
ATATCCGATATTAAACATGGTGCACACTACGTGTACTCAACGACTAAGCTTGCAGTAGCAAGCAAGTCTCTTGGTGCACACTACGTACACACCCCAAATTCTAACTTCTCGCTTTGCTCAAAGAGAATTTGGTGCCGAGGGCGGGACTTGAACCCGCACTTCCATAAAGGAAACCAGATTTTAAGTCTGACGCGTCTGCCATTCCGCCACCCCGGCTAAGTAATATTGAGTGGCTCTTGTTTCTCGCTCCGCTCAAAACCGCCACCCCGGCTAAGTAATATTGAGTGGCTCTTGTTTCTCGCTCCGCTCAAAACCGCCACCCCGGCATATAAGCCTTTCGGCTTGCAATACATTTTATCACTATAATGTATAATTCGAATATGGAAGTTTCATATCAAAGTGCATACGATGCAGATCAAGATAAAGCTAAATATATGCGCAAAGTAGAATTCATTTTCGCAAGGATTTTAAAAGTCATTTTTGCTTTCCTTCTTATGCTTTTAAAATTAACCTGGGACATCACAAAAGGTGTTCTTAGGACCTTTGGTATTCCAATCGGGTAAAATCATGGATTATTTTAATAAAAATTTAAAATTTAATAGCAAGACATACGGTAAACTTCTTTTTTCCGAAGTTATTGATCGAATCTCCATTTACATGAAGGAAGTTCCAAATGCGATGTACAGCTTTATTATTGGAACCGATTCCACAGCAAGTAATAATGGCGGACGCATCGAATACGTAACTGCGGTACTTGTTCACAGAATAGGCTTTGGTGGAATTTATTTTTGGCATAGTATTCCTGATATAGGAAATTCAATGTATGAAAGGGTCTTTAAGGAATCCGCATTGTCCTTGGAATTTTCAGAGGTATTTTTGCATGAACTAAAAAAACGGGATATGCATAATTTTTCATTTGAAATTCACGTTGACGTTGGCAATAACGGTAAAACCCGCGAAATAATTACACAAGTTGTTGGAATGATAAAAGGCAATGGATATAAAGTCGTAACGAAACCATACAGTTATGTGGCATCAAAAGTAGCAGATAGACACACCTGACGACACCTAATTTCCATTATGATAGTATAAATTTATTATGGAGATAAAAGGTCTTCAAAAGAATATTCTGACAGAACCTCCTACTTCAATTTTTAAATTGCTTGGGCCGAGCTTTATTTTAATCGGACTTGGACTTGGAACAGGTGAACTGATTCTATGGCCATATCTTGTCGCTAATTGGGGACTTGGAATTATATGGGGAGCGGCACTTGGCATCACAATGCAATTTTTCCTAAATATGGAAATCGAAAGATATGCATTAGCAAATGGTGAAAGTGTTTTTGTGGGATTCGCAAGGCTTTATAAAAAAATCCCAATTTGGTTTATCTTATCAACAGCAATCGCTTTTTCATGGCCTGGTTTTAGCGCCGCTGCGGCATCAGTTTTAAAACCATTTGGACTTGAAAACACCGCATGGGTAGCAGTTTCCATGCTTTTACTTTCTGGTGCAATTTTAACTTTGGGTCCAGTTTTATATAAAACAGTAGAAGGATTTCAGAAAATCTTGGTTTCAGTTGGCATTCCTTTAATTTTATTTATCGTACTTTATGTTATCGATTTAGAATCAGTCGGAATTTTAATAAAGGGAATGGTCGGAGTAGGTGATGGATATTTATTTGCCCCAAAGACACTTCCGTTTATGTCATTTTTGGCAGCCTTTGCATATTCAGGTGCTGGTGGAAATTTAAATCTTGCTCAATCTTTTTATATAAAAGAAAAAGGCTATGGGATGGGAAAATACGCGGGTAGAATTACAAGTCTTATAACAGGAAAGCAAGAAAACGTTAAACTTGAAGGGACAACATTTGAACCAAATCCAGAACAAGTAAAAACTTTTTATAGATGGTGGAAAATGGTTAACATAGAACACTTTATTGTATTTTGGGGACTTGGGCTTATAACAATTTTGCTTTTGGCCTTGCTTTCTTATATTACTGTTTTTGGAAATCCAAATAACACAGAAGGGATTAATTTCATATACAATCAGGCTCAAGTTATTACAACACGTATTGGCCCAGTATTTGGAGCTTTATTACTTTTAGTTACATCTTTTATGCTTTTTTCTACACAACTTTCGGTTATTGATGCATCAGGAAGAATCCTTACTGAAAACTTAGTTTTGCTTATGCCAAATATTAAAAATAAAGGAAATATAATTCCAAAAATATATTATTCTGCAATTTGGATATTAATTTCATTCGGAATATTAGTTTTACTAAAAGGCACAAGTGAACCAAAATTCTTAATAATTCTTGGAGCAGTTTTAAATGCCTTTTGTATGTTTGTATTTTCTGGAATACTAATAAAATTAAACACAAAATTACTGCCAAAAGCAATCCATCCATCACTTATTAGAAAAATCATTGTCTATACAACATTCGCATTCTTCGGAGTATTTAGTTTCCTAGTAATTTACAATCAATTCTTTGGCGCCTAGGCATTTATTGAAGTTCAATCACGTCATCTACAAGATTCATTCATAACAATAAACATTGCTGGTTAGGGAAAGAGATAGTAAAATCATACTTGCGAAGTAGGCGGGTATAGTTAGCTGTAATCCAGCCACGACACGAAAAGCGAGTGAACGTAGTGAACGAGCGGGTATCGTACTGAAAGACGATATCCATGATACCTAAGCGGGTATCGTACTGAAAGACGATATCCATGATACCTAAGCGGGTATCGTATAGTGGTTATTATACCTCCTTGCCAAGGAGGAGATACGGGTCCGATTCCCGTTACCCGCTCCAAATAAATAATATGAAAATAAAGAAAATAGGCTGGATATGCATATGGTCTGGAAATTATAAGACTTTGGCAAATTGGTATAGAGATGTTCTGTGTCTTGAAGTATCTGGTGAGCTAAATTTGCCAGATGATTCCGGAGTTATTTTTGAATTTAATGAAGGTACAAATCTTTTTATTGGTGCTCATACTGAGGTGGCTGGTAAAAACAAAGATAAATACCGTGCTATGTTAGACTTTGATGTCGAAAGCGTGAGTGAAATTTATAATAATCTAAAAGATAAGGATGTCACAATTGTAAGAAAGCCTTCGCTTTCTCCTACAAAAGGATATTACGCCATGACAATTTTTGATCCAGAAGATAATCTAATCCAATTCGAAAGCATAAATCCATAAAAATCTTTTAGCAAAATTACTAAATTCTAGACTGTTTTTTTTATTCTTTCAAAGATCCAATTAGCGACTTTGAAAATATTGTTAGTGCAGATGTGATGCTAATCATGTGTTCTACTGTTGGTATTTTTGTATTTAGAGCTCCATGAATTATTGTTGTTTCCGGTGGAACTAGCTCATCTCCAAGACCGGGGACAAGAATAACTTTGTGCAGTTTAGTATCGTTGGAAATATCCATCTTGTGAATTAATAATTATTTAACTACAATTAATTTATCACGATGGGAGGACTACCAAAGAGTTTCGTCTCGCGGGAACGCCTCCTTTTTATTTTTTAGACTTATCTCTAAATAGACCTACCTGAACTATTATTATTTCCACTTAATTAGTGTGTGTCGTAACTTCCTAAAAATGCGTCTTGACAAGGCACCTATAAAGTATATATTTCGTAGTATGAATACAGTAATTAGTGTTCGAATTGATAAAAAACTTAAAAATTTAGCCCAAGAGGTTGCAGAAAGTGCTGGCTTAAAACTTGGCACTCTAATTTCTGCTTATTTGCGACAAGTTGTGTATACACGCAGGATTGAACTCTATGCCCCAGAACAGATGACACCAAAACTTGAAAATCTTATTGCAGGCATAGAAGCTGACTTGGAGTCTGGCAAGATTAGCAAAAAGTTTGATAGCGCAAACGATTTTTTAGCTGATCTCAAAAAATAAAGATTGGTATGGTTATTCAATACGCTTCTCAATTTAAGAAGCAATACAAAAAGCTTCCAAAGAAATTTCAAATCCAATTTGATAAGCGTTTATTATTATTTCTCTCTGATCAGACCATTCCTCAACTACATGTACATCCACTTATAGGTAAATTCTCTGGTTATTGGAGTCTAAATGTTAATGGTGATTTACGAGCAATATACCTAAAAAAAGGTGAAGAAATTGTTATTTTCACACTTATTGGTTCGCATACTGAATTATACGGTTGAACAACCTATCAGTTTTAAAGTATAGAATTTGACACCGCCCAGCCTTTCAGATATTCTGAAAATATGAAAACAGTTATTATTAGAGAACGCGGGCAGCTTACTATCCCTGATTCAATACGTAAAACCGTTGACTGGATATCTCCTATGTCGGCAGTTATTATATCCGTCGTAAAACATGATGAGATAGTCATTAAACCTAATATTAGATTAATAGATAAAAAACAAGTATTGGAAAATATCAAAAGAGCAAGGGCAATCAAAGGAGAAGGTTCTATTACTTCTGTTACAGAATTTTTAATTATGGACAGGCAATCACACTAATAAAATGCCTAAAACGAAAATTGTAGTTGACACTTCCGTAATTATAACTGGATGTGGAGTGCCAACTTTTACATCAATGGCAGATGTTTCAAAAGCATCAAAGGAATTCAATAAAACATTTGTTCCATGCGGAGGAATAAAAAACTCCGGAGACATAGTTAAATCTTTGGGAATTGGCGCAAGTGCGACAGTTTCTGGTTATATTTTTGCAGGAACCGATGAATGCCCAGGTGAAATTTTTGAAATAAATGGCAAGAAATATAAAAACTACAACGGTTCAGCATCAAAAGCTGAAAAAATTAAACAAGTAGAAAAAGATTCAAGCGATAAAAGTGAAAAATATACAGTTCATGTTGAAGGCGTAGAAGGAATGGTTGAATATCGTGGATCATTGGAATCTGTTGTTAATACTCTTTGCGCAGGAATTCAATCTGGCTTGGCATATTGCGGGGCTAAAAACATAAAAGAACTTCAAGAAAATGCTAAATTTGTAAGGATTACGGCAGGAGGCGTTCGCGAAAGTGGAGCACATGACGTTGTGGTAAAATAAAAACAATTTTATGAATCAAAAAGACCTAGATATCATTAAGGAAATAATAAATAACTACATTGATATTAATAAAAATAAGGCTTTCATATTCGGTTCTCAAGCTACAGGAAAAACTTCTAAATCAAGCGATATTGATATCGCAATAGAAGGTCCAAAATTAGATTCGCAAATCTACTTTGAAATAAAAAATGCTTTTGATGAATCAGACCTTCCATATAAAACAGATATTGTTGAATTTCGTAATGTTTCAAGTAATTTTCAAAAAATTGCAAAAGAAAAGATAATTCCAATTAATTATTGAAATCGATTATGAAAACAGATGAAATGTATAAAACCCTTCTAGTTGCAGTTTCAAAACTTAAAGAAGCAATGAGTTTTCCAATTGATGATCCACATAAAGAATCAACTATTCAGAGATTTGAATATACATTTGAACTTTCTTGGAAATTAATGAGCAGTATATTAAAAGATCAAGGAATAGAGGCTTATGGTATTAGAAATATTTTAAGGGAAGCAAATAACCTTGGATTGATATCTGATACACCTTCATGGTTTAAATATGCTGATGCAAGAAATCAAGCGTCTCACATATATAACGAAAGCATCGCAGAAGAGGTATATAATATTGTGCGTACCGACTTTATAGAAAAAGTTGAAGAACTAATAACTGAATCAGAAAAATACATTACAAACTAGAAGCAAATAGAGATTTCGTACTCATGACGTTGTGGTAAAATAAATGGCGTAAGAAGCCTATTCATCTAAATAGGTGTCGTACGTTCGAGCGAAAGCGAGATACGACGAGACAATAGCGAGTGCAACGAGCGGGTGTCGTATAATGGTTATTATTTCTGTTTTCCAAGCAGGAAACGCGGGTTCGATTCCCGCCACCCGCTCCAAT
>PFSJ01000009.1 GCA_002789015.1 candidate division WWE3 bacterium CG_4_9_14_0_2_um_filter_35_11
GGTGGAATGCCTGGATCTAGGGTGCTATTTGGAAATGATCCATCTATAGGTACAATAGAAATCAATGATGGCATTGCTGGTGCGGAAACGGTTAAATTAAGAGTCTTAAGTCTTGATAACAAGAAAATAATTGAGACGATTTCTTTTGAAAGAAAATATCGGGACATTTGTTTCTAATTCTTTCTACCTCTTTTATTGCCAAGCTATTGAACAATTACGTTTTTACCACATAGCAAACACCCATCCTCTTTAGTATAATTGCTAAAATGACAGACGAGGCAGTACTTATACACGGCTGGGATCCCAATTACTACAACTCAAATCTTGGTAAAGAAGTTCCCAAAGGAGAAGCCTGGAGTCATAGGCAAGAATTGATTGATTTGTTAGGTCAAAACTTTGAATTAAGTTATTTTAACTTGCTTGGATTCGTTAACATTGAGGAGCCTGAAAGGTCTTTTAACGTAGAGGATTTTACTGATAACTTTGCTGTGTGGGTAGAGAAAGGGTGAATCTGCTACTTCTGATTTCGCACATTTCGTCGGAAAGTATGTTCCTACGATACTGTTAAATACCTTTAGATCAGGATATCAATATGCTTTTAATAGATACTATAGAGAAGGCTCTGCTTTCATACGTTTCAGTTACAAACAGATTGTTAGGAGAAATTTATCAGACATGCTTCTAGAGATTGACTCAGGTGGCATATTATTAATTTACGGGACCAAGGATTCATCAACTCCTTTATCTATTGTGGAGGATAAGACTTTACAAGCAGGTTTAGATTATGTAGTTATACCTGACGGTGCTCATAATATTGGTCAAACTCACCCACAAGAAATAGCTGGGAATATATATAGTTTCCTACATAAAGTTCAATGAAATTTATAAAATAATTGAAAAAACATTACAAGTTTTAATTCCATTCGGCCAGACATTATGTTTATCGTTTCATCTATCGTTTCATTATGATACGATATGTTTATGAACAGGGCGATATCTCCTAGGCAATTAAAAATTCTAAATTATCTAACTGATTCAAATAAAAGTAGAGCTGAAATAGAAGAATTGCTACTAAAAGATTATGCTGTTTCTAAAATTACTGTTGTTCGTGATTTAAGTGAGTTAATTGAGCAGGGATTTATACAACAACAGGGTTTGGGTCCATCAACTTATTATTCCATCACAAATAAGCCAACTAACTTACCAATATATAACTTGGACGAGTATTTTAAAACAGATGTAGATAAAAGGAATATTCGAGGAAGTCATTTTGAAATAGATCTTATAAATGAGATTGATAATTTCTTCAATCCAGAAGAATTGGACGAAATTGAAATTTCTAGGAATGCTTTTAAAAATATAATGAGCAAAAGAAACTCAACGGATATTAAAAAGGAGTTGGAGCGTTTTATTATAGAATTAAGCTGGAAATCCTCAAAAATTGAGGGTAACACATATACTCTTTTAGATACAGAAAACCTAATAAAAAATAATATTGAAGCACTGAATAACTCTAAAGAAGAATCACAAATGATTCTTAATCATAAATATGCTTTTGATTATATTTTAAAAAATATTGATAATTTTAAAGAGTTTTCCGGACAAAATCTGAAACAAATCCATTCACTAATCGTTAAAGATCTTAATATACAAACTGATTATAGACTGCATGCCGTTGGCATTGCTGGAACAAAGTATTTGCCTTTAGATAATAAATATCAAATAGAGGATACAATCAAAATGTTAGATATGAAACTAAAAGACATTGAATCACCATTTATTAAGGCATTCGCTACACTTGTTTTCATCTCATATATTCAACCGTTTGCTGATGGCAACAAAAGAACTGCAAGAATATTGAGCAATTCGATTCTAATAGCCAATAATTACTACCCACTTTCATATAGAAGTGTGGATGAAATTGAATATAAAAAGGCTTTAATCATATTTTATGAACAATTCAATATATCGTACTTTAAAAAAACTTTTCTAAACCAATACCAATTTTCTATGACAAATTATTTTAAGTCCTGAAAACAAGTTCTAACTTCATCTATCCAGCCCACCCCAAGAGGAACTATCTGCCTGATTTACCTTCTAGCCTATCTACCCCAAATCCAATATAATCTTTTTTAGTTATAACTTGCCCATGAATGTTAAAAATACAGTACTCGGGTTGGATATTGGTACGAGCCATATAAAGGCTGTTTCAATATACCGAGAAAAAAATAAAAATACTCTTTTAAGGTACGCTATTGGCCCGTCTTTTGGTCTTGCAACAAAGATTGCTTCTGAATCGGAAATTGATAATATTGCAGCTTCGGAAATCCTTAAGAACTTTTTAGATGAAAATGGCTTTAAGGATACTCAGGCAGTTGCTGTAATTTCTGAACAAAGGGTTTTTAGCAAAGTAATTTCAATGCCAAATATTGAAAATAATAAAGATTTTAAGCAGGCTATAGAGTGGGAGGCTGAACAGCATTTACCCCAATCATTATCAGACGTCTACTTGAAATACACGATTCAGAAAAAAAATAGCTCGAAGAAAGAGAAAGAGCAAAAAGAGGAAAAGACGAGTACAGTTTTACTTGGCACAAAAGATAAATACATAAAAAAGGCTATAGATTTTTTATCACTAACGAATAATACTTCACAAAATAAAACAGAATCGACCATTGATGTACTTTTAGTTTCAGTATTAAGAGGTTATGTTGATAGATACCTATCTGTTATAAATCGCGCAGGATTGGCACCACTTGGGCTTGAGCCAACCTCTATCTCTTCGATTAGGGGTAGTATTCTAACTGGAGAGGTTAATGTTCCAACTATAATAATAAATTTCGGATACTCAAACACTGATTTTTACTTTTGCGTAGATAATAATTTAAGATTTGTAAGGCCAATATCACTTGGCACATCCAGTGCCATACGTGCAATATCTGAAGCTTTAGATGTCTCCCCTATCCAGGCTAATGAATATTTATATACATATGGTTTACAACGGGATCTTTTAAACGGTAAAGTAAGCGAAATAATTATGCCTGTTATGCGAATGTTAATAGAGGAGTTTGAGAAATCAAAGCAGTACATAGAAAGCCGTGAAGCACTATTTGGCGAAGAACCAGATAAGCGTATTCGAAGAATACTTCTAATGGGTGGAGGTGCATTGATTCCAAATATAATGGTATATTTGATTCAGAATATATCTGTTGAAGTTGAAATGGCTGATGCGTGGAAAACGTTAGATATCAGTCTTGTTGGAGATTTGAAAACTATGGATCAGCTTAAACCGTTATTTGTTGCAGCTGTTGGGGCAGGATTAAAATAATATATGGCATATGCATTTTCTGACGTTAACTTCATACCTGATGAAGTAGATCAAATAAGGGAACAAGAGATCCGAAAAAAATCCGCATTAAAGTACATGATAATTCTGTGTGGTGCAGTTCTTCTCGTTGGTTTATCTCTTTTATCATACAATCTGTACACAAAATCAAAAATTAAATCTGTGATCAGAAAGACGGAGGATTCTACGGCCAAAATCGCTGATCTCAGCGATTTTGGCACATCTGGTTATAAACTTGGAGTTAGACTTGGAGTTATAAAAGATATTTTATCTTCAAGATTATATTATGATAATTTGGTTAACGAGATAGACATACAAACCCCAAACAATGTGTTAGTTACAAAAATCGAAACAAGCGGTTCAACTGATTTTTCAATATATGGTATTTCTAGTCAGAATTACACGCCTATCTCTGTTTTCCAAAGAAATTTGCAAAGTTCTGATACAGGATATTTTGTCGATGTAAAATTGGATTCAGCAAAACTGAATAAAGATGATGGCTCTGTCGATTTTTCACTTAGATTAGTTCTAGATAACGGGAAAATAAATGTCAAACGAAACTGAAAATAAAAATCCAGGAAAAGTAAAAAATATCAAGGTTGAAAGCTTGAGCTTTGTAAAGAAAGTGCTACCTTTTGTAAGCATTATTGGACTTTTATTTGCCATCTTCCTTCTTTTCTATTTATTAATTATTCCTCAATATCGTTCATATAAACAATTGGTCTTAGATTTAGAATCCGAAAATTTAAAATTCACAGAAGTTGAGCAACGCTTAAATTATTTGCAAAGTTTGTACGATTTAAAAGACCAACTTGCCTCGAACATACAACTTGCAATCGAGTCTATCCCAGACAACAAAGATAAGATCCCAAATTCACTGGACCAACTTCTTCAAATAGCAATTATTACGGGCGTTAACGTGGATTCACAAAGTCTTGTTGGAATTGTGGTTACCGATGATCCACTAAAACCGAAAATGGTTAAGATTCAAATGCAATTAAGTGGTGACAAACAAAAATTAATTGATTTTATTAAAACCATTGGGGAAAATAGAACAATAATTGATGTTGAAAATTTTTCTTTGGATAAAATCGAAGAAAAGACAACTAATACTGATGGTGCGGAAGTTCTTGTATCTGGGTTCAATCTTAGATTGAACTTAATCACATATTACTTTGAGGGTTCGGAAGGTTCTACAGAAGCTGAAACGCAAAAGCCTTTTACAGAATTAGATGAGGTTTTAAGTGAAATTAGCGGAATGAAATATTATGAACAAAGACAGTCAGAAGTAATAATAGGAAAACAAGACCCATTTGTTGATGTCCCTATCATTAAAGATAATGGAATCCCGGCTGTGGTTGTGGAAGAAAATATTGGGATAGTTCCACAGTAAATTGAATAGATTAGCTTTTTTCTTTTAATCTTACGTCTACGTATGTACCGAGGTTTACAGCTTTGACTTTTACTAAATTTCTTATTGCTTTGATTGTTTGTCCGCCTTTTCCTATCACAATTCCTGTGTCAGATTCATCTACTGAAATTATGTAGACCTTTGAACTATGTCCATCAAATGTTGTTGAATCTTGTTCCTCTATTGCAACGGCTTCTGGGTTTGAAACAATGTTTTTAGTTAAAAAATTAAGAAGATCTATCATTTATTTTCTTCTACGTTTACACTTTCGGCTTTTTTAGCCTTTGGGTCGTATGGTTTGAACTGATAAGTTCCTTTTACTAACTTAACAATTGCATCACTTGGTTGTGCGCCTACAGATGTCCAATAATCAAATCTTTCTTGTTTCAAAACAACTCTTTTTGGATCTTCTGTCGGATTATAATTGCCAATCACTTCGATAAATTTTCCATTTACTTTGGATTTTTTATCTGTGACGACTATTCTATATGCTGGGGCATTTTTTCTGCCGATTCTTGTTAGTCTGATTCTTACCATGTGAGAAATTATATGCTAAGAATCAATAAGAATCAATGAGGATTCAACTATCAAATTATGAATTGATTTTTTTTGAGTGCATTTTCTGCTGCGTTTTGTTCTGCTTTTCTTTTGCTTGGGCCAGTACCCTTTTCAATTAGCTTTTCCCCAATATATGCTCCTACAACAAATGTTTTATCGTGATCAGGACCATCAT
Organism: candidate division WWE3 bacterium CG_4_9_14_0_2_um_filter_35_11; assembly: GCA_002789015.1. Lineage (GTDB taxonomy): Bacteria > Patescibacteriota > WWE3 > 2-01-FULL-39-13 > 2-01-FULL-39-13. Next base: position 5,491 of record PFSJ01000009.1, read on the forward strand.
CTTCGATTAATTGATAATTAGGAGTCGTCAAGAATTTTTCTTGCGAAATTTCTTGAAACAAACTTTTTGGATCCTTTAATTCTCCAGCTTGAACAATTTCATCTGTTTTATAAAGTAATTCTCTATTCACAAATTTTAAACAGGCAGGAAGCCCTTGGTCTAGATATATTGCTGCAACGATAGCTTCAAATGTATTAGCCAGTATATGATTGCTTTCTGGCGCTATCTCTTTTTCACCGTTTGATATAAATAAATACTGTGCAAAATCTAACCTTGATGATTCAGTTGCTAGGGAAACCGTATTAACTAATCTTGCTCTAAGGTTTGTAAGTTCCCCTTCTGGATAATTACTATATTCTCTAAAAATGTGTTCTGAAGTGAGGTATTGCAAAATTGCATCACCTAAAAATTCTAGGCGCTCATTAGACTTAAACTCTTGGTTTGGATTTTCATTTATAAAGGACCTGTGTGTAAGAGCTCTTTTTAAAATCGAAATATCATTGAATTTTATATTTAATTTTTTTTCTAGTTCTGCGAATTTATCGATTTCCATATTCTTTAGATTTTATAATGATTTTGCAATTCCTCCAAGTATCCCGTTTATGAATTTTGAAGACTCTTCTGAACCAAATTCTTTAGCAAGCTCAACTGCTTCGTCTATTACAACTTTTGGCGGAGTTTGTTTAGTTATCATTTCGCAGGTTGCGACAATTAAGATTGAAAGATCCATCCTATACATTTTTGAAATATCCCAATCGGTGCTGTTTTTAATTATTGCATCTTTATACGTACCAATATTTTGGGAAATATCAGAAATTATATTATCTAATAATTTCTTGTCAAAAGTTGAAACTTCCAAACTTTCCTTCGCGACATCGACTAGATCGTAGATTTCTTCCTTGCTACTTATATATGTTGCGGTTGAATTCGATTCTTTTGAGTAAACGTAAGAAACAGCAATTCTTCTAGATTGATGGCGAGGATCTTTTGAGGTTTTCATTAAATTTTAATAATCGTTGCACTTTGCACATTTTGTATGTGGCATTTTTAATGCTCCACATTTTTTGCAAGCCATAGGATTTATCGCCTCTGGTGCGCTGTGTGATCTTCTTCTATTTCGTCTTCCTTTTGATGTTTTCTTTTTTGGTGCTGCCATTGGTGTAAATTATAATGCGTGATTAAATATCAAGCAAGGATAACTTTATGAAATCTACTTGAGTTATACCGTATTTTCTAGAATCATAAATTTTAAGCAGTTTATTTTCTGATTCTGCGTTCACGCCTTTTTTAAATCCATGAAAATACACGATAATGCTTTCATTTGTCATTATCTCTGGAAGAACTTTAAATATGTGTTTAATTGGAAGATCATATGGTGCATCAATAAAAATAATGTCAAAAGTTTTTTCCTGACTTGAAATAAACTTAACTGATTCATCTTTAATCGTATTTATGTTTTCTGAATTTTCTAAATTAACATTTTCAATGTTGTCCTTGATTGCTTTTATCGCGTAATAATCGTTGTCTACAAATGTGCATGAAAGTGCACCTCTACTTAATGCTTCAAGCCCTAGGTTGCCAGAACCTGCGAATAGGTCGAGACATTGTGCGCTCGCGATTTTTTCGCCTATGATCGAAAAAATCGCGAGCTTAACTCTATCCCTTACCGGTTTTGCACTTTCAGGGACTTTTATTTTTTTATTTTTGAAAATTCCACCAGAAATACGTAATTCCATGTGATTAATTATCTTCTATATAAGTTATTCTATCAAGTTTTTCTAATATGCCTTTATAATGCTCGCTTAAAACTTTGTGCGATATTGGCGAGCATTTCAGCATACCACGACCGTGAGGTCGGGGTAGTTGATATTTACTAATATTCTCAAACAAATCTAGGGCAACTTTTTTTGTGGTTCTTACCATTTCAATGTCAGAAATATCGGCTATTTGCATGTCCAAAAATCCATGTTGTTCAGTGCCATATATATTTCCAGGACCACGAATTTGCATATCGATTTCGGCTAGTTTGTTTCCATTGTGAACAGTTTTTAAATTGCTCAATCTTTTTATGCTTTCATGTGACTTCGTCGATGGAATTAAAATGCAATAACTCTGGCTATCTCCCCTTCCAACTCGTCCGCGAAGCTGGTGAAGTGAGGCTAGCCCGAATCTTTCTGGCGTTTCAATGACTATGATATTGGCGTTTGGAATATCAATTCCAACCTCAATTAATGGCGTTGTTACTAAAATATCTATTTTTTTATTGGAAAAATCATCTATAACTTTATCTTTTTCTTGATTTTTCATTTTTCCGTGAAGTAATCCGATTTTAAATTCCTTGAAATATGCGCTTACTTTTTTGAATTCATCTACTGCGGATTTTACGTTATCTAAGCCTTCGACTTCAGATTTTTCAATAAATGGACAAACTATGAATGTTTGCGTTTTAGATTCGTTAATTTGTTTTTTAATCCAGTTGTACGCATCTTTTCTTTTTTTATCTTCGATTATCCAAGTTTTTGATTCAACCTTGCCTTTTGGAAGTTCGTCAATTGTTGTTAGATCCAAATCTCCATAAAATGTTAAAGCCATGCTTCTTGGAATTGGAGTTGCCGTCATCGTAAGCACATTTGGCACTAACTTTTTTGTATAGAAATCCACTAAATTTGTTCTTTGTCCTACGCCGAATTTATGTTGCTCATCAATTATTATCAAAGCAATATTGTTTAATTTATCTAGGTTGTGAAGAATTGCATGTGTTCCGATATAAAGTGTTGGAGTTTTCGTTTCATTCCCTATATCTAATTTTTTGGAGGTTTCAGATGTTATCAAATGTGTTTTTAAATCTGGAAGTAATTTTCGAAAAGATGCCTGATGTTGGTTCGCTAATATTTGTGTCGGAGCAAGAAAGATTGTGTTGAATCCGTTTTGGGCGGCGGCAAGTACACTTGCCGCCGCCACCACAGTTTTTCCACTTCCGACATCTCCTTGTAAAAGTCTATTCATTGGAACTTTTTTTGATAGATCCGAAAGTATTTCATCTATCGCTTTCTGTTGTGAATTTGTTAATTCAAATGGCAATGATTTTTTAAATTTTTGCAAATCCTCCTTTTCCATTTTTATTTGATGACTATTTGTTTTTTTCTGCCAAATATTTCTAAGTTTTATTCCTTTTAGGTGCAAAAAAATCATTTCTTCAAAAGAAAGTGATTTTTTTGCCAATATTGTATCCTCAAGATTTTTTGGAAAGTGTATGTTTTGAAAAGCAAAATTCCTGTCAGATAATTTATAGTCTTTAATTATTTCCTCTGTAAGTAAATTCGGAATATTCGTCTTTTCTAGTGTTTCGTTTATTTTATTTCTTAACCATTTTGGAGAAATTCCTGCTGTAACGCTATATATTGGAACAATTCCGGTTGTATGAATTGCTTTATCGTTTTTGATAATTTCCCATTGTGGTGATACAAACTGTTTCGATGTATTTTTTAGATCAAGTTTTCCAGATATGCTTATTTGTGAACCTTCTGAAATTGAATTTTTTATGTAGTGTTGATTAAACCAAATCAAATTTAGTTTTCCGGTTTCGTCAGAAATTATTGCTTTTGTAATCTTTTTTCGATTCCTCGTAAATACATTGTCAATTTTTAGAACAACTCCAAATACTGTTGAAGTCTCGCCCGGCTTAAGATCAGATATTTTTGTGATGTTTGATCTGTCTTCGTATCTATATGGGATATGAGTTAAAAGGTCTTCAATCGTTTTTATACCAATGTTTTTAAGAAGTTGAGAGTATTTTATTCCGATTCCATTAAGTTCTGAAATGTTATCGTAATTTTCCATGCTAACTTAGAAGAAACGGCAAAAGAGTTGATAAAATCATTGCCAAAGTTACAAGAATTATAATTATGCTTTTAATTGACTTTGAGTGTCTGTGAAAGAATAAACCTATTTTCATAATTATTGTATTTTTAATCTATAATAGTTACGTTTTCCAACTTTCAGTATTGATTGTTCTTTAATCTCTATTATTTTACTAGGATCTTTTATAGTCTCCTCGTTAATTGAAACGCCACCTTGGATTATTAGCCTGTATGCCTCTTTATTTGATGTTGAGGTGTTTGCTCCTGCGACTATTTGCGACAAAGTTTGTCCTTTTTTACACGAATATTCAATCATTCCGGATGGAACTTCTTTCTTTTGAACTATGTTTTTGAAATTAGTTTCTGCTTCATTTGCAGCATCTTTTAAATGATAGAAAGTCACAACTTCTCTGGCTAGCAATTTTTTGAATTCCATTGGATTTGCGCCGTTTTGCATTTCAAGTTCAATTTCTCTTATTTTATCCATTGGAACACGAGTTGCCAGTTCTAAATATTCTATGATTATTGTATCTACTATGGACATTATTTTTCCATACATGTCGTTTGGATTATCCATTATAGGAATAAAGTTTTTAAGACTTTTTCCCATAGGTCTTCCATCGTTTCCGGTTAAAAGTCGCATTACGATAGCACTTTGAGATTTGAGGCCGAAAACTGGCATCAGTTTTCGGCCGGCTAGCAAATTAAATGTTTGATCGGTTCCACCAAATTCAACATCACAATTTAATGCAACTGAATCATAGCCTTGCATAAGTGGGTATAAAAATTCATCAAGACCGATTGGTTTGTTTTCCTTATATCGAAGCATAAAAGTTTCTCTATCTAGCATTTGTTGCAATGTAAACTCCTTCGAAAGATTTATGACATCATTAAAGTTAAGACCTTTTAGCCATTCCGAATTATGTCTTATTTCCGTCGATTCTTCCAAAACAGTTTTGAAGAATTGTTCCTTGTATGATCTCTCATTTTCAGAAATTTCACTGATTGAAGTTTCTTTTCTCATATCAACCTTATCGGAGTGATCTCCGACAAGTGTTGTGAAATCTCCTATTATAAGAGTTACCCTATGACCAAGTTCTTGAAAATCCCTCATTTTTCTGTGTACTACGCTGTGCCCAAGTGTAAGAAGCGGACCTGTTACATCTGTGCCAAGTTTCAAGTGAAGCTGTTTCCCTGATAATAATTTTTCTCGCAACTCATCTTTTGTATAAACAGTGTGAACTCCCCTTGTTAAAATTTCTTCTATTTTTTGAGGATCAGTATTAATTTGCATAAAGTAATTGTACATTATCGTAAACTAATTGCGATATAGTAGGAGCGTATGAAAAAATCAAATTCTATAATTTTATTTAATCAAAAGGAAATTCGTCGTATTTGGGACGATGAAAAAGAGCTTTGGTATTTTTCTGTGGTTGATGTGATTGAAGTCCTAACTGAAAGTCCTCGTCCAAGAAAATATTGGCATGCCTTAAAAACAAAGTTAGAACAAGAAGGAAGTGAGCTGTCCCAAAAAGTGGGACAACTGAAATTAGAGTCATCCGATGGAAAGAACTATCTTACTGATGTTTTTGATACTGAAGGGATTTTGCGACTTATCCAGTCTATCCCTTCTCCAAATTCTGAACCTTTTAAATTATGGCTTGCGAAAGTTGGATATGAACGTGTTGAAGAAACAGAAGATCCAGAGCTCGCTTTTGACAGAGCGATGAGAACGTATTTTCAAAAAGGTTATTCAAAAGAATGGATAAATCAACGTTTAAAAAGTATTGAAGTAAGAAAAGAACCCACTGATGAGTGGCAGGAACGTGATGTGAAAGAAGGTTCGGACTATGCAATATTAACTGATGAAATCACAAAAGCTCGGGCAGATAGAGGCGTTAAAGATTATAAGAAGTTCAAAGGTCTAAAGAAAGAGAATCTAAGAGATAACATGACGAATCTCGAATTGGTTTTGAATATGTTAGCAGAAGTTTCCACTACAGAAATATCAAAAAAACAAAAACCAGTCGGCTTTTCTAAAAACAAGGAGGTTGCTCGTAAAGACGGAACTGTTGCAAAAAAAGCAAGACTAGAAATAGAAAAACAAACTGGAAAAAGCGTGATTTCGAATGAAAGCGCGAAATCCTTGAAGTCCCTTCCTACTCACACTTAACTTCTTTTGATTTTGCATATGTGACTTGAGGAGGTCTTCCTTTTACTTTTTTTATGCTTTTTATTGCTGTGAATTGTGGATATGGAGAATCATTTTGTGTTAACCATGAAAAGTTATCAAATGGCGGATTGTATTTTATTGTAAATGGCGTTATCGCAATAATTCTGTCATCTGGTAGCCAGACATTTTCAAATGCATATTTGATGTTATCCGCAACCTGGTATTGATTAAATGTATATTTGGTTTTGTTATTTGAATCTTCTGATTCTTTGTGTGCCCAACCTGTTTCAGTTATAAATATTGGTAAATCCTTAACGCCAAAATGTGTTTGTAAAAGTGATAATTCCCATTCGTAGGCACGAATTGAATCTCTTCCATATCCGTTTTTGCTTCCGGAAAAATTTGGTTGAGGATATGGATGCGACGCCCATCCGTCTAATTTTTTAAAGATTCCTGGGATTTTTTTGTCCATTCTAACTAGATAAGTCGACTCATCCAAAATATCTTTTCCTGTTCTTGCTGACGCGTTAAACGCACCATTCATGACAAAAAAATCCTCATTATGCTTTTTTAATTCATCAATCGTTTTTTCAAGAACAACTGCATAACCTTCTGGGTCGACATTTCCTTTCCAAAATTTAGCATCGTTAGTTTCGTTGTATGCAGATACATATCTTTGTTTTATTGGCCATTTCAGCGAATTTAAAAATTGAGCTGATTTTATGATTTGTTTATCAGTTTTTTCATTATCCAAATCAATATCCCACAGCTGAATTATCGGAATCAAGTGTTGCTCTGACAATCTATCGAACAAATTATTCCATCTTGATTCATCGTAATCTTTCACGTTATATGGAATTAAAACATAGCCCCAGTCTCCGCCGTTTGAGTTGGCTAACTCACTTGCCAGTTCTGAAAACTCCATAACTTCTGCATAAATATAAAGACCTACTTTATTATTTTGATATCCAATATTTTCTTGAATTTTGTCATTTTTATCAATCCCTATAGGTGAAGAATTTAAGACTTGAACGTATTCACATTTAATTTCTTTATCGTCGCCTTCGGGAGTAGATGTTGAAATCGTTGGCTGATAACTTGATTGAGATTTTATCCAGGGAGATTTTGTTAGATCTCTAATTTTTCTTATATCGTTAACTAATATAAAGCAGAATATTAAGATTATCGCAGGTATTATATATTTTTTCACGATTATTATTGAGTGATTCTTGGGTCTGCTATTGCTGAATTATTAACAACAAAATCAGTTATCTGCGTAACAAACGTTCCAATAATAGGAATAAATTCTAACCTTGAAAGACCCCAGACGACGACTGTAACAAGAAGTGTTGCTCCAAGAAGTCCTCCAAAACCCGTAGCTAATCCGCGGTAAAACGCCTGCTTTAGGCTTACGCTTCTGCCTAACAATTTATTTAATTTTTTTAATTGGTCTTCTTTCATAGTTAAGTCCTTTTAAACATTTTAGACAACTCTTTTAATGTTATTTCAACTTTGACTGGTCTTCCATGTGGACATGTATATTGTATTTCTGTTTGTTCTAGTTGGTCGATTAAAGCTGCCGCTTCTTCATTCGGAATATTGTCTCCTGCTTTATATGCCATGCGACAAGATAAGTAAGTTAGGATTTTTTCTGTTTTGTTATCTTGTGATTTTATTTCCTTGTCGCTTTCCAAATCTTCTAATATTTCATGGAAAATATTTTTTATATTTTTATCCGTCATTGAAGCAGGAACTTGTGTAATTTTGAATGCATTTGGTCCGAATTCCTCGATTTCAATTCCAAATGTTTTTAGGTCCTCTAGATAATCTTCTAGGGTTGAAGATTCTTTTGCTGATAGATTTACAACTACTGGCTCTAAGAGTTTTTGGACTGATTCATCTTTATTAGCCTTTGAATCTTCATTTTTTAATTTTTCGTAAAGAATTCTTTCGTGAACTGCATGCTGGTCGTAAATCATTATTCCGGATTCTGTTTCTGTTACTAAATATAAATTGTGGAATTGGTAAACTTTTCTGTTTGAGTAGTTATTAAATGGTTTTGTATTTTCTGGTGGCATGTCTTCAAATGGTGAGTCCCAGAACGAATTTGGTTTTACGAATGGCCTTGGTACTCGTGGTGGATTATTAAAACCCCCAAAGGGTGAAGGAGTTGCGAATGGATTGCTCGAAAAAGGTTTTGGGTTTTCTGACCCAGGAACAAGGTTTGTTCTATCGAGCGCGGCTTTTACTGCATTTCTAACAGATGTGAAAATTAATTGTTCGTTACTGAATTTCACTTCTTCTTTTCTTGGATGAACATTTACGTCAACAATATTTGGTTGAACATCTATGAATAAAACATATTGAGGATATGTGTTTTTAGGAATCAAGCTTGAATATGCATTCCTTACAGCAAACGCAATTGACTTGTTTTCGATTGTTCTTTTATTTACAAAGATAATTTGGAGTTTTCTTCTTTCCGATGCTATTTCTGGCTTTCCAGCAAATCCATATATTTCAACATGTGGATGTTCAAAGAATATTGGAATCAATTTATCGTTTAGATCGTTTCCTGCAATTGCCTTTACACGATCTTCAATTAAGTGGTCTTTTGGTAATGAATAAATTGTTTTGTCATTATTAATAAGAGTTAAGCCGGTTTTAGGATTAGCAATTGCGTGAGCCTCAACAATATCTAAAATAGCTTTATATTCTGATTGGGCTGATTTTATGAATCCTTTTCGAGCTGGAATATTAAAAAATAAGTCTTCTACAGTAACTGTTGTTCCTGCTGGAGCACCTGTTTCTTGCAATGAAATTATGTTTCCGCCTTCGATCTTTATTTCGTTTCCTAAATTTTCACCTGAAAGTCTTGATTTTAAAGTGACCTTTGAAACAGAAGCGATGCTTGAAAGAGCTTCTCCTCTAAAGCCATAACTTTTTATATTTAAGAGATCATCCGTTTGATTTATTTTGCTTGTGGCATGAGACTTAAACGCAAGTTCAACGTCGGCCTTGTCCATGCCGGATCCGTTATCTGTGACGCGAATCTTTTTCATTCCGCCGTCTTCGATTTCAATAGAAACTTGGTTTGCGTCGGAATCATAAGCATTATCCAAAAGTTCTTTTACAACAGAGGCTGGTCTCTCGACAACCTCTCCTGCGGCAATCTTATTTACTAAATCATCAGACAAAATATGAATTTTTGACATAGTATAAGTTAATTTTAGCACGAAATTTTGATACCATGTGCGCATGAATATAGGTTTAGCTGATGAAGAACAAATAGAACCTTTTGACAAATTGATGGGTGTTCTTGAAGAGTCTCGTCCTAGGGTGTGTATGTATGATACTGTCTTTACTAAAGATGATGGTAGTAGATATATCCCTCCTAAATTCACTTATGGTGAAACTGGTATTGTACCAACAGTCGAATATGAGACACTTCTTGCTACTAAAACTTATTATCGGTCGTATTCATTGTCCTACACTGATATAAGTGAACTTTTAAGCTTTTACACACCAGAAGAGCTTTCAATGATTAATGCAAATGATTTGGCGTTTTTTCAAAGAGCACAATATTTTAAAGAGGGATCTTCTGGAACTTATTCGACTAGTACTAGTGAAATTAGAAATAAAATGGGCTTAGGTCTTAGAGATATCAGGGCGGACTATACTGGCAAGCCGAATATTTCTGAATTATTGGATCCTGAATCAGTTTTGGATCATGAATCTTCAAAACTAATAGAGCCGGTTTTAATGTTACTTGCATTTAAAATTGTTAACGAAGAAGTTGGTTCTGTTGATGAGATAATCTCGAAATATTCTAGGTTAAATTCGGAGCTATTGTATCTTGGTCTTTCGAACCTATATTTTGAAGAGACTATTCAAAAATTTATTAATAAGGGTTATATGAATTTATCTGATTTGTCGTCATTTTACGAAAAAGCTGTGGATTGGTCTGTAAAACTCTTAAATAAAAGTGTGCTTTCTCGTAGATCAATCAATGCCTCAAGGAGAGGCGTTTTTAGATTATTACCTCCATTCCCTATTGCAGAGGTGAAAATGAAGGATCCAAATAGAAGATTGAATCTATATGCGATAGGTCCGATTCTAAGTGCATGTGGAATTTATTATAGTACAGAAAATATTTCTGATTTAGAAAATATAAATAGAAGGGCCTTTCCACCTGCTGGTATACAAACAGAAATTATTCAAGTTGGAAATATGTTAGTTGATATTATGGAGTATTATTATTCTAACGTAACTGATAAAGAATACACAGAACTTTACAAACTCTTTGACGTACTTAGAAGTGTTTTTAGCGATACCATTAAAAAGAAGGTGCCGCAAAATCGTTAATTATTAATCTGCTTTTATTCAGAGTTAGGTAAATTTTCCTGATCGTTGTTTTGCAAGCTTTTAGCATTTTGGTTCGTTATTACATTTTTACCAGTTTTGTTTTCGATCTCTTTTCTCGCATTTCCCGCTATTGTACCTCCTTCGCGAGCTACTTTTTTATTATCATTAAAAGTTTCTGGCTTTTTAACCTTGGAAATTTCTGTTGTAGAAGTCTCTGCTAACATATTCAGGACAATCTCTAGGTTAGTCATATTATCACGTAGATTTTCTTTCTTCAGATTTTTATATTTTTTGTAGTCTTTTGTTTTCATTCCTGCCCAAGCGAAGGAAATTTCGTCTGTTAAAATAGCGAATTCGTCTGCTGATTTTATACCCCTTTCATTCCATTCATTTGTCAGATCTTTTCTTATTTCAACGCTTTTTAATCTCAAATTGACCCAGTTCTTGGAATATCCTTTTTTAAGATATGTTCCCATTGCTCTTTGAATTGCTTTTTCAGGATCTTCTGTTTCTTCCACTCTTTCATATCCGACCCTTGCTAGCCAAAGTTTAAACGGTTCAGCATTTGGAGATGGGATCGATTGGATAATGCGAAACATTACTTCAGTATCGGCAACGTCTGTTAAATAGTATTTACAATCTGATGATTGTAATTTCAGTTGGTGACATTTTGTCACCGACTCACTTCCTTCTTTGCGGAGTCTTTCTGCCAATTTGTTCCAATACTTTCTTGCATCAGTACTATTTGTTAATATCCTTACCACGTCAACTATCGAAAAATACCAAAGTTCTTTTTCTTCGTCCCAGTGACGACGAATTTGTTTACCATCAAATATTGCAATTGCTTTATTTACTATCTTTTTCATAATAATTATTTTAAATAACCTACTGCATTATAATTCTTTTGAGCCCTTTTATAAATCGCTTTTGTCCTACCTCCCAAATGCTATTCGGTCGGGTGCCATTTCTTTAGTTCCTATTATTGCTCCCGGCTTTATTGTGAATGCTCCGTATTTGGAGTTTATTTTGTCTATAACTTGTGTTAGGTTTTGTTCCCTTAATGTGTCGCAAAATAGGTCGAGTTGTGTGCCTGTGGATTTTTTTATATTAAGACAATAAATTTCGAGTTTGCGTACAGACTCTTTGTGGGGACTTTTTACATATATTGAAAGTACGGATTTATATATGTCTATGGAGTCGGACAAATTTCTTTTTGAGTTTATCGTGTCGTGCCAATATGTATGATTTGCGAATTTTATTCCAATTCCAATTTTGTTTGTTGTATAGCCTTGGGCTCGAAGTCGCTGGCCACATTTTTCTACAAGTTTTTGAATAACTATTTTTATTTTTGATGGATCTGTAAGTGGAGTCGGAAGAACGTATGATTGGCTAAAGGATCCTCTTTTTGTTTGAAAGTCATCGATTTCATAACCATGAAGCCGGAGTATCCAGTAGTATGAGGAGATGGATTTGAAGGCGGCGCCGATTACTATCGGCGCCGCATAATAAAAATCTAAAACGCTAAAAATTCCAACTTGATTTAACCTTTGCTTATTGTGTGTGCTTATTCCATGCAAATCCTCTAGCCCTAACTTACTATAAATATTCAAGAAGTTATTAATATCTATTTGTTCTAGTCCATCTGGTTTTATAAGTCCTGCCGCTGTTTTTGCCAAAAATCTATTTGGACCAATTCCGACTGAAACGCTAATCCACTCACCTATTTCAGATCTAATTCTGCTTTTTATTTCTTTTACCACTTTTATTAGGCCTATTTTCATCGCTGGATAGTTTTTCAAATGCAAAACAAATTCATCTATTGATTTTGGTTCTAAATGGTCGGTGTATGTATCTAATAGTTTGCGCATTTTTGAGTGGATCAATCTATATTTAGGTGGATCTGCTTCTAAAGTTATTAAATTCGGGAAAATCTTTTTTGCCTCAAAAATGCGCATTCCTGTTTTTATGCCTACTCTTTTAGCTTCGATGGATGGCGCAAGTATGCAACCTTCTGGAATATTGTTTGCACAAACCGCAATTTCCTTGCCTCTTAATTTTGGATTGTATTGTTGTTCGATAGTTGCAAAGCATGAATTAATATCCACATGCATAACACTTGGGATTTCATTATTAAAGTCTAAATGTTTTAGATCCTGGATTATGCTGTTTGGCATAATTTGAATATACAACCGAAGGGCCTTCGGGTAAAGTATGGGCCTGGGGCGAGGGTCTTGCGGGCCTGGCCCGCAAGACCCTCGCCCTTCCACTTGACAGAATAAAGATTAACAATAGATACTGATTGTATGAATATAAATAAGGTTTTAACCTCTCCTCTTTTGTATATTTTGATTTTGGTTGTAGGTGGTGGATATTGGTTCACGAATTACCTTTCAATGAAAAATAATACGCTTAGTGTTTCTGGTTATGCTGATACGACTGTAGAAAATCAGGTGGCCTCATTTTCAGCTGGAGTTTCTACGGTAGATGACAAAAAAGAAGTTGCGGTTAAAGAAGTAAACAATAAGGTAGATAGTTTGATAAATGCTGTAAAACTTTTTGGAATTCCTGCGTTTGAACTAAAATAAATTTAGCTTTAGTTGTGGATTTGATGACTGATTAAGTAATTCCTTGGCCCTATCTATTACTTCGTCTGGAATTCCAGCAAGCTTTGCGACTTCAATGCCATAACTTTTATCCGTTCCGCCTTTTTCAACCTTGTGAAGGAATTTTATATCAGAGCCTTCTGAAATCGCTTCAATATGATAATTTTTGAGTGATTTTAATTTTTGATCAAGCGTCGTTAATTCATGAAAATGGGTTGCGAATAATGTTTTTGCTTTTATCTTGTTATGTATAAATTCTGTAATAGCCTTTGCAATACTAAGTCCATCTGCTGTGCTTGTTCCCCTTCCGACTTCGTCTAGGATTATTAGTGAATTTTCCGTTGCGTTGTTTAAAATCTTTGCCGTTTCAATCATTTCAACCATAAATGTGCTTAATCCTTGAGCGATAGCATCCCCTGCTCCAATTCTTGTGAAAATTCCGTCTACTATCGAAATATCGGCGACTGATGCTGGAACAAATGATCCAGCTTGTGCCATGATTTGAATCAAAGCAATTTGTCTTATGTATGTTGATTTTCCTGACATATTTGGACCAGTTATTAAATGTATAAATTCCTTTTTATTAAAATTTGTTGAATTTGGAGTAAATTCTGACATCCCAATGGATTTTTCGATTACTGGGTGGCGCGCCTCATTTAGAATCAAAGAAAAATGAGGCGCGCTGTATATTTTTGGCTTCACATAATTATTTTCTATTGAAACGGCAGCAAAACATTGTAAGCAGTCTATATTTCCTATGATTCTGGCTGATTTTTGTATTGATGAAGTAAAATTCAGGAGTTCAATTAATAAAGCTTGAAATATTTCGAGTTCGATTTTGTTGATTTTTTCTTCGGCATTTAAGACGATATCCTCCCTAAATTTAAGATCATCAGTAATATACCTTTCAGAGTTCACAAGTGTTTGTTTTCGTATGTAGTGAACTGGTACGTGTGTGCTATTCGCCTTGCTTACTTCGATGTAATATCCAAATACAGAATTAAAGCCTACTTTTAGAGTTGATATTCCTGTCGCTTTTTTTTCAATCAGTTCTAATTGTGATATCCAATCTTTACTGTCTTTTATACTTTCTTTTATATCATCTAGTCCTTGATCAACGTTTTCCTTTATCATTCCTCCAACATGAATTGAAACCGGAGGTTCATCTCGAATTTTGTTTTTTATTAAATCCGAGACATCTTTAATATCGGATATTAAATTTCTGTATAAATTCTCGTTTAAGACTTTATCATCAATTATTATTTCCAATAAATTTGATGTAAGTTGAAGCGAATTTGAAAGTCCAATTAAGTCGCGCGCGTTTGCCGTATTTGTTCCAACTTTCGAAACTAATCTTTCTATGTCTGCGATATGTTTAAGATTTTCTTGGATTTTTTCCCTTAATCTATGATTTTCTGAAATGTGTTCTACTATATCAAGCCTTCTTTGAATTTTTTCAAGATTAAAAAGCGGACTTGATATCCAGGACTTAAGAAGTCTTCCACCCATTGCTGTATATGTTTTATCCAAGGTTTCAATAAGACTAAATGTATTTGTTGATGTTTCTCTTCTTTTATTTGAATAGAAAATTTCCAAATTATTTATTGTTCCAAAATCAAGTTGCATATACTCTGAATTTGATTCGTTTTTTATTTTTTTTATATGGAACAATTTATCTTTTTGCGTGTACATCAAGTATTCAAGTAATTGCTTTATGGCGTCTATAATGGCTAGATCATTTTCATCTATACTGAAAACCTCTAGAGACTTCACTTTGAAAAAGTCTTTGATATATGAAAGGTTTTCGACATGATTACTGTTTGATTCAATTGCTTTTGAGATATTTGTCTTAGTAGAATTTTTTAGCTTTTTAAGCAAATCAGAATCGTTGTACAGATCATCCTTTAGAAGGATTTCGCTTGGGTCTATATCAATGATTTTGGAAGTTAAAAAAGTGTTTTGATCTATTGTTTGAGGTTTAAGCTGAGACTCTTTGATTATAAAATCTCCTGTGCTTATATCGGCATAGGCCAGAGCTAACAAGTTTTTTTTCTTATCAATGCTCAAGGAAAGAACATAATTGTTTGACTTATTTTCTAGCATGTTTTCGTCAACGATTGTTCCAGGTGTTACAACTCTAATAACATCACGTTCGACTATTTCCCCGGATTCTTGCGGCGTTCCGATTTGCTCACAGATCGCCACTTTGTGACCATTTTTTACCAGTTTTGAAATGTATGCGTCTGAAGCATGAAACGGAACGCCGCACATTGGGATTGCTCCGTCTTTTCCTTTATTTCTTGCTGTAAGTGTTATGTCCAGTACTTTTGACCCTATTTCAGCATCTTCCAAGAACATTTCATAAAAATCACCAAGTCTAAACAGCAAAATGCAGTCTGTGTACTGACTTTTTATAGATGCATATTGTTTCATCATTGGCGTTTCGAAGTGTTTCATTTTATAGATTTTTTAATATGTCGCTTGGATAGTAAATTACTTTTGGTAAATTTATATCTGTTTTTTTAGATATGTATAGGTAGCTTCCCTGGTGGTATAAAAATACCGCAGGAACTTTTGTTGATAAAACGTCTTGGAAAATGCTGTAGTGTTTGATTCTTTCAGCTTCATCAAATGTTTTTCTTCCTTCTTCGAGTGCTTTATCTGCTCTTAAATCAGTAAATCCTGAAAAATTCAGTTTATCGATTTGTGTTGAATGCCAAAAAGCATATCTATCAGGATCTGGAGAAGTTTCATGTCCAATAAATAAGACGTCATATTCTCCTTTTTGCCCTCTTGTTACTATGTCTTCAAGGCTCAGGAATTCAATTTCAAGGTTTATTCCTAGTTCTTTTTCCCATGAGCTTTTTAGTAAGGATTCAATTTGTCTTCCGTCGTTATTGTTTGGAAGTAATATTGATAGTTTTGTCAGAACAGATGATTGCGATGTTGTTAAGCTTGCTTTCGGATTATATGCAGGCTCGAAAAGTGTTACTTTCCCTGCGAATGTTTCGCCTAAAGGTCCTTTCGCGAGTATTGCATTTTCATAATAGTGTTGTTTAAGATGGTCTTCGGTATTTAGGGCACTTTCAAGAACTTTCCTGTTTTCAACTGGCTCAAGGGCAGTTTGCCTTGTGTTAAATAGCAAAACGAAATATCTTCCAAGATATGTTAGACCAATTTTGTTGGCTCCTGTAAGCGTTATGTCCGAGTTGCTTAGGAATGCATTTATTTCTCCAAGTTTATATCCTGTCTGCTGGTCGTTTTCGCTTTTATAAAAGCTTACGCTTAGCCTGTTGTATTGTTTGTTTCCTGAAAATGATTGAAGTATGACTTTTTGAACAGAGTTTCCTTCTTTTTGAACAAATAGTATTTGGTAACTTGTTGATCCTATCGGTTGTAATTTTGATTGGTTTGGAAGGTGTGCGGGTTCTATCCCAAATGTCATTATTGATGGAAGCATTGATGTTGGATTTGAAAGTTTTATTTGGACTTCTTGTGGACTGACTTTTTCTATTTCCATTTCATTTATCAGGTTTTCATAAAGCGAGAGGGTATAAATGATGTCGTTTGAGGTTATTTGAGTTCCGTCTTGCCAGGCCGCGTCTTTTTTTAATTTAAAGTCGTATGCTGTAAGGTCGTCTGAAACCGACCAGCTAGATAGTAAATCTGTTTTTAATTCGCCGTCTTGGTATTTGAATAAGCTTCTGAATACCATTTGTGAAACTAATTTTTCGCTGTCTGTTGTTGCGTTATGAGGTAGAAAACTGACTGGTTGTCCGACCATTCCGACAGAAAGTGTTGTTTGTGGAATAAGCGTTGCTAATGCTAGGAAGATATTTAGTAAAAGAACTTTGATCGCTGATAGCAACATTCCTTTAGTTTATTGCGTTAGAAAATTTGCAATGGATGCAATTACAAAGATTGTTCCGAATACTATTGTTAGATTATATACGACTTTTTCTGTTCCCCTACGGGATCTATTTATGTTTGAGGTTTTTGAATATATTCCTGATTCGTGTTGCTGAATGAGAACTAATACAATTATCACTATCGACGCGAGTATTTGGATTGTATTTAGGATGCCAACTATTTGCATTTTTTATAATAAAACTTTTCTTATAAGCCAGTTAATTATACCGATTGAAACTGAAGCTGCAATGAGTGTCCAAAACCAGGATAGGTATATTTCCGGAATTGTAATTCCAAGATAATTAAAGCTGAAAAACCCATCTGATATTGATATTCCTTGTACAAGGTAAACCGTTAGGTAAATGACGAGTGCGTTTATAATCCAATTAAAAAAGCCTAGTGTGACAATATTAATCGGAAATGAAATAATTTTTAAAATAGGTTTAACGAAAACATTAACAAGTCCTAAAACAACAGCTCCAATTCCTATTACCTGTAAATTGCCGTCTACATTAAAACCATCGATAATATAAGCTGTGGCAAAAATCGCAACAGCATTAGAAACAACACTGCGTAAAATATTTTTAATTCCAAACATTAAAAACATTCTATACAGGAAAGAGAAAGGATGCAAATTATCGTCCGCCTTTTGGCGATCTACAAAAGTAGAAATCTTCTATATGTATTAGAGGTAGTCATCAATGGCTTTACCCTTTTAAATCTACAAAAGTAGAAATCTTCTATATGTATTAGAGCCCCTGCATGACCCGAAACTTGAAC
>PFSJ01000010.1:0-16522 GCA_002789015.1 candidate division WWE3 bacterium CG_4_9_14_0_2_um_filter_35_11
GGTTTGGGTATTAATGCAGGAGGGACGAGGTTATTTGTAAAAAACAACGGCAACGTCGGCATCGGGACGACGGGTCCCTCGGTTGCGTTGGATGTGGTAGGAGATATAGAATACACTGGAACAATTACTGATGTTTCTGATATTAGACTTAAGGAAAACTTTGAGCCGATAGTAAATCCACTGGGAATAATCAATGGTCTTCAAGGATTAAAGTTTAATATGATTGGGTCTAACATTCGGGAAGTTGGTCTGATTGCTCAAGATGTGCAGAATGTGTTGCCTGAAGCGGTACGGGTCGTTGATCCTGAAAATGGCTATCTTGGTGTTAGTTATCCAAGCTTAATACCAGTGCTTATTGAAGGAATTAAAGAGCAACAGGGGCAAATTTCGTTGCTGTCGGGGCAGATGAGTTCTTTTGCAAGTGTGTTAAGTGTCAGTGCAGGTGGAACGGGAGGGGACGGCCTCAACGGACAGGGCAATGTCGGGGCTGTGAGGATTGATGGACACTGTGTTACTGGGGATACTATGCTTCCGATTAGAAGAAGGAAGAGACGCAAAGATGGTGATGAATCGGAAGACATTGATGATTATGACTATCTTTATTGCAGAATAAATGAAGTGCAAGCAGGGGATGAGGTATTGTCGCTGGATGAGGGAGATGGTGACAGTGGGCAGGATGCAATATCGGGAGGGACGATGCCAGAAGGCAACAACAATGTCGGCACTGGGACGTTGGGATACGCTAGAATCAACGCACTTATGGATATGGATGTTCATGAGGTCTACGAGATTACAACCAAGTCTGGACGCAAAATAAGAACCACAGCTAACCATCCGTATTTAACTTTAGTTTGTCCCGCTTCCGAGGTTGCGCAACCTTTGGAGAGCAGAGACCAGTCTGGAATGGGGCAAGGATCAGCCTATAGTTTTAGTGGTATTCTATAATTTTTTGGGAAACTATGAAAAAAATATTTAAGAAATTAAGCGAAAAATTTATCACGATTACAAGAGGAAATGCTGAAATCTCCAAAACTCGTGAGGTTTTGACCTCTCCTATTCGTGAGGTGAGAAATGAGGGACAAGTAACAGGGATAGAAGGTGATGAGGGGACGATGCCAAAGGCCAGGAAAAATTCGGCACCGGGACGGCTAGCTTCTGATTCCTTGGTTTGCCCATATTGTGCATCCAAAAAATTTGTAAAGCGTGGGTTCAGGCAAAAAAAACTTGAACGGGTTCAATTATTATTATGTTTGGAATGTAACAAAACCTTTACTCCGCATTCCGTCAAAGGTAAACATTATCCACTTTCAACCATATTTGATGCAATCTCCTTTTATAATTTAGGCTACTCATTAGAAGAAAGTTGTAGGAAGGTGGGACGAGGGACGGATTCAAAATCGGACAATGTCGGCACTGGGACGGCAATTTCGGCATCGTCATTGTCCAATTGGTTATCCGAGTTTAAGGACCAGATGCCGTTTTTGCGGATGCGTGATTTTGCCATGCAGAAGTATTCTCCAACCAATATGGTTACTACTGCTACTTTGGCTCACCGCCAGTTATATCGTTATCGATTTCATAATGCTAAATGTGAACTTATTATGCAAGAAAATTTTCATCACAAGACCTTTCAGCCCTTAAGAGAATTTTTAGAAATGGTTCCTGGTGAATGTCCGCATCAATATTTTTCCGCAGAAAATATGGGAGAAGACATCTCGCGAGCATCCGAATCGCCTTTATTTTTCTCGAAAACTGCTATGATTGTAAGAGGAAAAACAAACTATGCCACAATGATTGCAAAGTTTGTATTGCAGTCGGTTAAAGATCGAAGAAGTCGGCACGAGGCATTGCAAAAATTCTTTTTATACAACGATTCAGTAACCGTGGCAACCGAGGTGCCAGTTTATTTAACAAGAGAAGATATAGAGCATATGCAAAGTCAACTTGGTTTTGTCGTCACAGTGCCGAAGTTGCCCGACGTTGAGTCCGTCCCAAAGGGGACAGGGGACGAGAACGCAACCTCGGTAGGGACGGATTCAAAATCGGTATCAAACTCGGCATTGGGACTACCAAAACTAATAACCGGTCATATCGACTTTCTTCAAATCCGAAACGGCATGATCCATATTTTGGATTATAAGCCAAAGGCGGAAAAGGAAAAACCAATCGAGCAACTTACTTTGTATGCAATGGCTTTGTCTCGCCTAACTGGACTTCGACTTTTTGAGTTTAAGTGTGCTTGGTTCGATGAAAAAGATTACTTTGAGTTTTATCCTTTGCATGTTTTGCATAAACCTAAAAAGGCGCAAAAGCGAAAAATAGTTAATACACAAGAGGGAACTTATCTAGTAAATAAAACAGTAGAAAGAGTTGAAAGTTTAAGGCCAATATGACTTACACAAAAACTTATACTCCAAAACGACCTGTAAAGAGCTTTTTAGATTTAGAGGTATATCAAAAAGCATTGGCGATTTGTGTTGCGGTAGTTAAAAGAGTTCCAGTGCAAGATGAGCTACAGGCTTGTGTTATCGCTATTCCGAGGCTTATTGCTACATCACATTCTTTACGTTTTAGTGACAAAGAAAAAGCTATTGCGGTTTTAGAAGATTCAATGCTTAAATGTAACTTAGCAGTAGTCTATCTTGAGCAGTATAGAGATATCTACAATAAAGATATAGAAGTGGAGTTTTTTGAGGAGCAAATTAAGAGTTTATTAGCATTACGAATGAAGATTATGCGTTTGCAAATGTCGTGGAAAAAGTTTTGGGGAGATAAAGAAAATGCTTAAATTATTTGAGAAAAATAAAAATCAGGGACAAGGGACGAACTCAACGTCGGGTAACATCGGCACTGGGACGACAAAATGGAAAAAGGTTAGCGAAATAAAAGTAGGGGATAAAATTGCTGTCACAAAAGAATGGGATATAAGGGACGATGCCAAAGGCAAGTTCAACATCGGCACTGGGGCGATCGACTTTGATGAGATAGTTTCCATTAAAAAAGTAGGCCGTGAGAAGGTCTGGGATATTGAGGTTGAAGGAACTCATAACTTTGTTGGTAACGGGATATTAGCTCACAACACCTATATTAATGGCAAACTTACTGCTAATTCTGATGCCTTAGATGCTGACGAATTATTATTTAATGTTCAGAATACTGGCTCTAATGTGTTTAAGGTTGATTCCGAGGGAGATTATTCTTACGACGGAACTGGAAGTACTCCCGCTGCGGATTATGCAGAGTATTTTGCAACGTTAGATATAGATTTGGAAGCAGGGGAAGCTGTATGTGTAGATACAGCGAATGCGAACTCGGTAAAGAGATGCACAAAAGCAGAAGAAACCAACATAATGGGAATCGTATCCACAAAACCTGCTTTGGTTGGAAATGCAAAGCCTGAGTATATCAACAACAAAAACTATGTGGCGATTGCAATGCTAGGGCAGATTCCTGCAAATGTAAGTACGGAAAATGGAGAGATAAGAATAGGCGACTCGCTTACCGCAGCGAGTCGCGCAGGGTATTTGATGAAAGCCAATGCAGGAGATTCGACTGTGGGCGTAGCACTCGAGGGGCTGCCCCTGACTTCTTCAGGGGCAGCCCCTATACAGGTCATGATTTCCCGTCGAAATAAGTCACTAACAGTGGAATCTGTCGAGGCCGAGGTCACCGAACGCATTGCCGCCATGAAGATAGAGGATGAAGTAAATATATTGGTTGCTAATGCTGTCGCAAGTTTAACTTCTAAGAATACTTTGACTTTAGATGAAAACGGAAATGTAATTTTGGCAAACGATCCAACACAGGCAATTGATCTACTTGCGAATAATCAAAGCTTGATAACTTTGCAAAGCGATTATGAATCTTTAAAAAATAGCCTAACTTCCAAAATAGCTGACATAGAAAATACTATCTCAAGTAGCATATTTGAAAGAGAATATGATGCTGATGCTAAGGTTGTGGAAAGTAATATTGTCTCGTATGAAGGAAACGGTGTCACTTTAGCAAATAGCGATAATAGAGATAACATAGTTGGAGTTGCTACAAGTGTTGACACAGAAGGTAGCAAAGCAACAATTGTTACAAGGGGCAGAGTTGTTATTACAGTTACAAATGAAAACGGAAACATATATAAGAACGATCCGGTAACAGTATCGAGTGCGAATAGTGGTTTGGGAGTTAAGGCAATTACGGAGGGCATGATTGTTGGTTATGCCCTTAATGATGCCGAATATAATGATGAAAATCAGTCTAGCGTCGAGATTGCTATTGCTCCGTCTTGGTTCATGGGGTCTAATAATGATTTCGCCCTTGGTAGCAACCCCGTTGACTTATCTGGATCAACTTCTTTAACGGATTTAACGATTTCAGGTGATTCATTATTATATGGAAACTTAAGCGTAATGGGCGACTCTAGATTCACGAATATATTCACAACTGGTGATTTGTCCGTTGGATTAATGACATTATCCTCCGAGAGTAATTCTATAAACGTATCTGGCGATGTCTTAAAACTTCAAAATGAATACGGTGCAGGTAATATCGAGGTCTTTGGTGGAAAGATTGTAATGACGAATACAGGCTCAATTAAGGTTTTGGGTGAGGTAACAGCTCGCAAATATAACGTTGATACATCAGATGTTGCAGGTGCTTCGGCGGGAAAGGCCCAAATTCTAGTCGGTGGAAATGAAGTAATTATAGAAACAAATGCATTAACAGATAAATCCTTGATATTTGTGACAGCGGAAAACTCTGCGAGTGTATTTACATACGAAGCGGTTGCATACGAAGCTGGCAATGAGGCGAATGGTGGGGGTGTCTCTGCGGATGATGGTAATGGTCCTGTGGGTGTGATAGATGGTAGAGACGATTCTGCGGATAGTGCTGTAGGTGGTGCGACTTTAGAAAAAGTAGCCATAAGAATATACACTGAATCGCCAGTAGAAAAAGACACAACAGTGAACTGGTGGATCGTCAATTAAGGGTAGCCCTTGTTAAATGGGGGTAGCCCTTATTTTAAGAACCGTTTAGAGTCTTGTTAAATCTTTTTGCTAGCATTGGTAAATGCCAACCAAGAATAAACAAAAAATACTAGTCGAAGGCGGTGTTTACCATGCTTTTAATCGCGGGTATAACAAAAAGAAGGTTTTTAGATCGATGGAAGATTTTTATACTTTCCGATATCTTTTAAGAAAGTATTTGGAGCCTGGTTTCAAAATTAAGCGCAAAATTTTTATCTCCGGGGTTGAGTTTGTCGATTTTGTGACTCCGAGCTATCTATATGAAGAGGTTGAGGTTTTCGCTTATTGTTTGATGCCAAATCATTTCCACTTGCTAATAAAACAAAAAACAAAAAAGGGTATGTCAAAATTGATGAATCGTGTTCTTGCTTCGTATAGTAGGTACTTTAGCCAGAAATATAACATAGTTGGATCCGCTTGGCAGGGAACATATAAGGCAGTGAAAATTGAGAGCGAAAAGCAATTTACGAGAGTTTTTGCGTATATACATGAAAACCCAGCGGAGCTTGGTGTAGATATCGATGAATATATGTTTTCGAGTTCTAAACTCTACTCGAAGGGTGTGACATGGGATGACAAATGGATAAAAAGGGTAGCCCTCTAAAAAGAAGGGCTACCCCCATAGTTATCTTAGCTCTACCTTAGCTCCAGCTGCCTCAAGTTTTCCTTTAGCTTCTTCGGCTGCTTCTTTCTTGGCTCCAGTCAATATTACTGCGTTGCCTTTTTCTACCAAATTCTTTGCATCTACGAGACCTAGCGTTTGATCTAGCTCTCTTACTGCCTTAATTACTGCAATCTTCTGTTGTCCTGCTGATACGATAACTACATCGTATGCTGACTTTTCTTCGACTGCTTCTGCTTGTGCCACTGCTTGTGCCATCATTACAGGAGCTGCTGCAGAAACGCCAAACTTTTCTTCCATAGCTTTTACAAGCTCTGAAAGTTCTAAAACAGTCATTTTCCCGACTGTTTCCATGACTTTCTGTGCATCTCCTGACAATTTAACAGAAGGCTTTGAGGCTTCTGCAGTGACTTCTGCCTTTGTTGTATCCTCTGCCATATATTTTCTTCACCTCTTTCATGAAAGCGTTTTTACGCTTCTTTTGAGTCTCGGACTTTCCCTAAGACTCTAACAAATTTACTCGGAATTTCATTTAACGTATACGCAAATCCACGAATTGGTGACATAAGTCCATACACCACTTGGCCTAATAATTCTTGTCTTGACGGTAACTTTGATAAAGCTTCAACTTGCGCACCACTAATTATTTCACCGTTTAAAACACCAATGGAAACGCTTCCTTTATCGGCCTTTTTAATAAATTCAAAAATAGTCTTTAAGCCTGATATAAAACTTTCAGGAGATTTGTTAGAAGGGATCAGGATTGCATTCTGGCCACTAAAATCTTTTTTTGTTTCGACATTTAAATTTCCTAAAATCTTTTTTACAAGTGTGTTTTTGACGATTCTCAATTTTGAACCTTGGTCAAATAGGATTCCACGGAGTTCATTCATCTCGTTTGATGTGTATGAAGTGTAATTGAAAACTGCTGTTGAAGGTGATTTATCAAACTGTGAGACAACCTCGGCAACAATTTCTTTTTTAATTTCTATATTTTTTGACATATTATTCTCCTCGGCGGGGTGAAACTTTTAACAACTGTCGTTTATAATTTTGCAAAGCAAAATTTCAACTGTGCCTCCGCTGTCTTAGGAACTTACTGCGACATTCTAACCGTGAATTATGCTATTTGTCAAATAAGGGCAGCCCCTATTTTTAAAGGGCTACCCTTATACTTGGCCCCATTGATGACGTCAAAAAGACTCTTTGAACAAGCTTCTTCTTCATCTTCGATGGGCTGTTTTTTTGTAGTTCAGTTAACAAATGATCAACATTTTCTATCAATTGCTCATCTGTAAAAGAAAAATTACCTACAATTTGATGTAAAACTGCATGACTTGGCTGGCTCTTTATTTCGACTTGTCCTTTTGCTAAATCCTCTATAACTTTTTCTGGTTTATCTGTAATAGTGCCTGTTTTAGGAGAAGGCATCAACCCTTTTGGTCCTAAAAATCTGGCCGCTTTTCCTAATTCTTTCATCATGGCTGGAGCTGCAATAATGACATTAAAATCAATTTCTGGTTTTAATTTGCCGAAAACAATTTCATCGATGGATTTTACGTCTCTCCACAATACATTTCCGTCTTTGCCTTTATCAGATGCCGAAATAACAAGGACTTTCACTGATTTTCCAATACCGTTTGGTAAGGAAGTCGTAAATCTAACTCTTTGGTCGGAATTTTTTGTATCGATGCCAAGGTTCACGTGGCATTCTAATGTTTCAGTAAACTTTGCATGAAGAGCTTTCCTAATTAATTTAACAGCTTCCTTTGTTGAATAAACTTTTGAATTATCCAAAATCTTTTTTGAAGCAACATAATTTGCACTTCTTTTCTTTTTTGTCTTTTGAACCTTATCTTTATTTTTTGCTTTGGTCTCTTTAGCCTTTTGTGCTTTTTTTTCGAGTTTTTCCAAATCTTCTGGTTTTATTGTCTGGTCGACTATTCTTTGTGTCATATTTACAATAAGGGTAGCCCTTATAAAACTTCGACACCCATACTTCTTGCGGTGCCTTCAACTATTTTCATTGCCTGTTCAACTGTTTTTGCATTCAAATCCGCCATTTTAACCTGTGCAATTTCGGCAACTTGCGATTTTGACATTTTTCCAACTTTTGTTTTGTTTGGTTCTCCAGATCCTTTTTCTTTGCCAATTGCTTTAAGAATTAAACTTGCAGCAGGTGAGGTTTTTAAAATGAAAGTGAATGACCCATCATCAAAAACGCTGATTTCTGCTGGAGTAATACCAGACATGTCTTTCGTTCTTTCATTAAATTCCTTGCAAAATTGCATGATTTGAATTCCGTGCTGTCCTAATGCTGGTCCTACTGGAGGAGCTGGATTTGCTTTGCCTGCAGTAATATTGAGTTTTATTTTTGTTTTTAGTTTTGGCATATTTAAATTTCAGTGATTATACTGGCTCAACTTGTGCAAAATCTACTTCTACCGGAGTTTCTCTATCGAAAATAGAAACCAAAACCTCTAGTCTTCCTTGATCTGTCATGACTTTATTAACTCTTCCCAAAAAGTCTTTAAATGCACCATCAGTAACTTTAACTCCGTCGCCTTCTTTGAACTTGGCTTCGAATGTTGGTTTATCAAGCTTCATAAACTTAATTATCGAATCGACTTCCTTTTTTGATAATGGAGTTGGTTTATTTCCAATTCCAACAAATCCTGTCACACCTGGGGTGCTTCTGATTGCATGCCACACATTATCGTCAACCACGGCCTTTACCAAAATATATCCAGGAAACATCCTTTCTTTGATTTCCTTCTTTTTTCCACCTGATATTATAATTTTTTTTTGCGTAGGGATTAATACTTCATTAATTCGGTCTGCAAGGTCCATTAAATGGACTCTTTCACCAAGAGTTATCGCAACCTTTTGTTCATGTCCTGAATAAGTATGAACAACATACCAAAATGCATCAGCATTTGGCGTTGATGTAAACTTAATCGTTGCTGGGGCTTGTTTTCTTTCTGTTGTTTCGAGTATATCTTCTGACATAATTTAAATCTTAACTTATCAAAAATTTTACAAGCCTACTAAACAAATAATCAAGCAGGCCAAGATAAAAGCTGACAATAAGGGTAACAATAATTATTACCTGCGTCAATCTTATTGTTTCGGCTTTTTTTGGCCAAGTTACTTTTTCTAACTCTATTTTCGTTTCTTTGAGAAACTTGATCGGGTCAAACACTCAAAAATTATAAGTGCTAGAGTCTAAAATCACAATAGAGATAACATAAAAAACAGCTTAGGAATGAAGATTATGATTGCAAGGATGGCGGCGGCGGCCGCCGATAGGAGGACGCCGCCTGCGGAAACGTCCTTTGAGACTTTTATTAAATCAAGAAATTGTCCTTTTGCGACTTCATCTCCGAGTGCTTCGAGTGCAGTATTTAGCATTTCCATAGAAAAGACTATTCCACTAATTAGAATTATTGAAACAAACTCAAGATAAGAAATCTTAAAAAGGAAGCCGGCAATGATTGCAGACGAAAATGCAAACACATGAAATCTAAAGTTTGGCTGTGTTCTGAATGCAAATTTAACTCCATCCCATGCGTGTTTAAACGAGATTGTGTGAGGCCTTGGAATATATCTTTTTACGTGGTGAGGAATCTTTGCAAAAATGGCAAGAATATTCATAAACCAATTCTAATCAAAATTATTTTGATTGCAAATGAAATGTCGTTTATACTGCAGATATGATTTTTTCATTATTTGTATCAGATCCGATACTAGGCCTTGCGCTTTTGGCTAGCATTATTTTAGCAATAACAATTCACGAAGCTGCCCATGCGTTTATGGCCGTAAAGCTCGGCGACGACACGCCAAAAGCGCAAGGCCGCCTAACACTCAATCCACTTTCCCATCTTGATCCATGGGGAACTTTACTAATAGTTTTTGCAGGAATAGGTTGGGGAAAACCTGTGATGTTTAATCCTTTCAACTTAAAAAATCTCCGAAGAGACACCGCGTTAGTTGCTCTGGCCGGACCAGTTTCCAACTTCATTATGGCGTTTGCAGTTTCGATGCTTTTGCGCGTTTCTTTAATATCCGATATTAAATTTGTCTATCTGCTGCTACAAAATTTCGCATTTTTGAATATTGTACTTGGAGTTTTCAATTTGATTCCAATCGAACCCCTTGACGGATATAAAGTGGTTTCGGGCATTTTACCTCCATATTTGGCCTTGCAGTGGGAGGAAACTAAAAAATATGGGTTAACTGTTTTAGTGCTTTTGCTTCTAACCGGAAGTATCGAAAAAATAGTTTTCCCTCTTGCGAGCTCTATTGCTAATTTATTGTTTTAATATCCGATGTTAAACTATATAATATTGCCTAGGTAGTTCAGTGGTAGAACGCTTCCATGGTAAGGAAGAAGTCGTGAGTTCAACTCTCACCCTGGGCTCCAAAAACTATTCGAGTATTCGAGAATTAGTTTTTGAGTATACGGAGTGGGCTCCACGCCATCTTAGCTCAGTTGCTACGATTGAGCCAAAGGCGAAAGCGGCGGATATGAGCGTAGCGAGTAACGCAGAGCAACGGTTTTGAGATCGGCGGGACGCCGATCGGTCAAGCCTTGGTAGCTCAGTTGGTAGAGCAGCTATTTTGTAAATAGCAGGTCACAAGTTCGAATCTTGTCCAAGGCTCCAAAGAAACTAGGCTTGACCTAAACCGTAGGTCCTAGCGTGCGAAGCACTGTCGAGCCGAAGGCTGACATTTCGAATCCCAGAGATGGCTCCAGTTTATTTTAAAAACGTGCCAAGCGAAATTATTACAAGCAACCAAAATCCAAAAGTTAAATTTTTAAATAAGTTGTGCCTGAAGTCCTCGTTTAGAAAGGAACAGGGACTTTTTATTGTTGAAGGTAAAAGGGAAGTAAAGCGAGCGGTAAAATCCGGATATCAATTAGAAGCAATTTTTTATTGTCCGGAAGTCGGTCACAGTAAAGATCTTGAACTTCAATCCGAATTAAAAATCGATGCCGAAAAAATAATATATATAAGCCAAAGTATTTTTGAAAACCTTGCATACAGGGAGTTTTTTGATGGTGTCATTGCACTTTTTAAGTCGCAAACTCGCAAGCTAGAGGATTTGAAGCTTTCAAAAAATCCACTAATTATAGTTGTTGAAACTGTCGAAAAGCCAGGTAATCTAGGTGCAATTTTTAGAACTGCCGATGCAGCCAAGGTTGATGCGATTATTGTTTGTGATCCAAAAACTGATTTATATAATCCAAATGTAATAAGAGCTAGTGTCGGGTGTTTGTTCTCGGTTCCTTTCGCAACAGGATCGGGTGAAGAAGTTTTTGATTGGATAAAAGGTAAGAAAATAAATCTATATGGTGCGGCTTTATCGGCGGAGGAGGTTTACTCCTCCAGAGATTATACTGGACCAACTGCAATCGTTGTCGGAAGTGAAGCAGATGGTTTGTCTGAGTTTTGGCTTAAAAATAGTACCCAAATAAAAATCCCAATGCAAGGAATCGCCGACTCCTTAAATGTTTCGGTTTCAACTGCCGTTATAATATTTGAGGCGGTAAGGCAGAGGAGATTATCAAAAAATAATGGTTAAAATTTTAATATTGGACATTGGTGGGATTATAAGAAAGTCTCCGTCAACAAATATTCACGAGGATATTGCCAGCCACTTCAATTTAGACGTAACTGAATTCCTCGATGTTTTTTGCCAGTGCTAGATAAAATCCGAGTTGGAGAGATTACGGAAAGTCAATTGTGGTCTCCTGTTATAGCAAAATTCAAACTAAATATTAGTTCAGAAGAATTGAGTAATAAATATGTGGAAATGCATGTGGATGAGACTCACAAGTATCGTTTAGCCAACTTGGAGTTGTTAAATTTCCTTAAAGAATTCAAAAAGGCAAAAAAATTTAGATTAGCGGCTTTTTCAAATACAAATCCATTAAAGGCTGCAGGAATGAAGGTTACTGGACTTTTAGAAGTTTTCGACCATTTGATTTTCTCGCATGATTGGATATCTTAAGCCTGACGATAATGCATTTATTGAGGCAATTAGAATTTTAAATGAATCTCCTAAAGATCTATTTTTTATAGATGACAAAGATGCAAATGTGAAAGCCGCCAAAAATTTTGGTATTAATGGAGCTGTTGCTAGTGATACAATAGATTTTATTATTTCTCTAGCTTTTATAAACTTTAAGCATTTCAGCTTTAAAACTTTTTGCGTGTGTCATTTTTGTATTATACATAAATTATAAGTCTCCCTTGACATGTTTTATTGTTGTTATAGAATTTTATTGAGATGATAAATCTCAAATTACCTGCAATGTACGTGGGTTCAATAAGCAATCACCACAAGCTTATTTTTGGGAACTCGCGTGAGTTTTTGGCATCGTCGAAAACTTTAGGGTACCCACCGTCGACTTTCGTGGTTGGCTTGGGAGCTCACGGCAAAGCGGGTGGACTCATTCTCTTGCATTATTATTGGCTTTATTGGTAGAATCTCGACATGGCAAAAAAAGGACAAAGACAAATGATGCTTTTTGTTTGTGGAGATTGTAATCGCAGAAACTACATCACTGAAAAAAATAAGATAAATACTCCTGATAAATTAGAAATAAAAAAGTTCTGTAAGTGGTGCAGAAAGCGTACCGTTCACAAAGAGAACGCAAAGCTCAAGTAACTTCTTAATTCAACATTTTCTCATTCCATTAGTTTTTTGTTTAAATATTTTTAATAATTTGTTCATAGCTTTTTTAATTAATTTTTGTATGCTTCGTATATGAAGCTACTTCTTATCGATGATGACCCAAGAGTAATAAGAACTTTATCCAGGCTTTTAAAGGACGACTACATTATAGACACTGCAGTTAATGCGGAAACAGCAGAGGATCTAGCGTACTTCAATCATTACGACATAATAATTTTAGATTTGGTACTTCCAGACATGGACGGTGAAGATCTTTGTGCTTTAATAAAAGCTCGTGTTAAAAACGTTCCAATCTTGGTTATTTCAGGAAAAGAAACGGTTTCTGATAAAGACTTGGCATTTAGAAAAGGCGCTGACGATTACCTTACCAAACCGTTTGATATCAAAGAGTTGAAATCAAGAATGAATGTTTTAATTCGAAGGTCAATGGTTGGAGATACTAAGACGCTTGAAGATTTAACATTGCGTGGGATTTCAATTGATAGATTAAGACGAAAAGCATTATACAAAAAGGAAAGACTTAGTCTGCGCAAAAAAGAACTTTTGCTACTTGAATTTCTTTTACTAAACAGGGGGCGGATATTAACAAGAAATGAAATTTTAGAAAATGTTTGGGATGCATCAATAAATCCATTTACTAATACAGTTGATGTACATATAAAAAGATTAAGAGATAAAATTGAAAAACCGTACAATGAAAGTTTTATAGAAACGATACACGGAGTAGGTTATTTGGTTGAGTAGTCTCTTTTTGTTAATCCAGGAATTTTATTTGCTTTTATTGTTTTTAAACATTTAGTACAGATCTTTGCTTTTGTTTCAATTCCTTCGACTAAAAGAGCAACTTTTCGCAAATTCGGTTGTCTGTGCCTTATGCTTCGATATTTAACTCCCCAGATGAGAGTTATCTTTTTTCCTTTTTGAGATTTCTTTTCGCACACTTCGCATGTTCGTGACATGTGAGTATTAAAGCATTTTTAGGAAAAAAAGACAACTGTATTTAGGAAAAGTAATCAATTTGTTTCTAATAATTAATTAATATTTCAAGATTAGTTAATTTCTTATCTTTATTATATGTGTATGGATATAAAAAGAATAGATTTTAGAAACACTTTTGAACATGAGTTGCCAGAGGTTTTAACTGAAATGCAAAAAGTTATTAGCCCAAAGTGCAAAAAGCTAAATATACTTGGGGAAATAAAAGAATCCGACATAAATGCTGTAGCAGTTGTTGGGTCAAGAAAGATTACAAACTATGGCAGGCGTGTGTGCAAAGAAGTCGTGTCGAGTCTTGCGGCCGCCGGCGTAACTATTGTTAGCGGTCTTATGTATGGCGCAGACATCGAGGCTCACAAAGCGGCGATTGCAGTCGGCGGCCGCACAATTGCCGTCTTGGGATATGGATTAGATAGTCTAGATGAATATCAATACGCAAAAGACGTCGCAAAAGAGATAATCTCAAAAGGCTGTGGATGTATTGTTTCCGAATATCCTGATGCAGACACGGCGAAAGGGTGGACTTTTCCTCAAAGAAATAGAATCGTCTCTGGTCTTTCTCGGTGTGTAATTATAATAGAAGCTGGAATGAAATCAGGTAGTCTAATTACGGCTGGCCAGGCTTTAGATCAAGGTAAAACGGTATTTGTAGTTCCTGGCTCAATTTTCAATCCGGTAAGCAAAGGGTCTCACTTTTTAATTAAACAGGGGGCGACTTTGTTAGATGATTCTCGCGATATTTTAGATTATCTCGAAATTTCTTTGAAAGATACTCCTGTTTTTAAGAAATCACAAAAGCTTGAAAACGAGATGGAATCAAAAATACTCAAGCTCTTAAGCAGGGAAGCTATTTCAGTCGATATTGAAGATCTTTGTTTGCAATTAAGGTCAACTTTTTCGGATATTAACATTGCTTTAACGTCTTTAGAAATCACAGGAAAGATAAGAAAAGATATTTTGGGCAAGTGGGAAATTTCCGTTTGACATATATCGTATGATGTTAGACTGTATAAATATGAAAAATCTGGTGGTCGTAGAATCTCCTTCAAAAACGAAGAAGCTTGCTAGCTTCTTGGGTGATCAATACACTGTTGTGTCGTCTGTTGGTCATATTAGGGATCTTCCAAAATCCGGGCTTGGTGTTGATGTTGAAAATAAATTTGAACCTGAATACGTAATTTCTTCAGACAAGAAAGATGTAGTTACGGATCTTAAAAAGCAGGCGAAAACATCTGATGCAATTTATCTCGCTACTGATCTTGACCGTGAAGGTGAGGCCATTGCGTGGCATGTTGCGCATACGATTAATGGTGATAAGGATTTGAAAATCACAGAAACTAATCTAAATTACGACATTGCAGATAAAATAAAAAATAAGGAAGGACAAAGTCCAAAAGTATATAGAGTTACTTTTAATTCGATAACAAAAGAAGCCGTTCTTGGAGCTTTTGAAAAACCTCGTAAGCTAGACATGAATTTAATAAATGCCCAACAAGGAAGACGTATTTTAGATCGACTTGTCGGATATAGATTATCTCCATTATTGTGGGAAAAGATAAGATATGGACTTTCTGCAGGAAGAGTCCAATCAGTTGCAGTTAGACTTGTAGCAGAAAGAGAAATGGAAATTCAAAAATTTGAAAAAAATCCATATTATGAAATTAAAGGTGAATTTTCTGATAAGGAAAAATTCATTGCACCGTTGGTTTTGATAGATGGAAAAAGTATTTACACAAGGAAAAAGTTTGATCTATTTGCAGGATCATACACAACTTCGCTTACATCTATAGATAGTGAAGTTTCAGCAAATAAGATCAAAAGCGATTTGGAATCAGGATCTTTTATTGTTTCAAATGTTGAATCAAAGGAATCAAAGAGTCATCCTTCGCCACCTTTTACAACATCAACTTTGCAACAATCGGCCGCTTCAAATCTGGGATATGCTCCAAAGAGAACTATGCAGCTTGCTCAAAAACTTTATGAAGCAGGCTATATCACTTATATGCGTACAGATAGTACACAGATTACACCAGATGCTGTTTCAGATGTCAGGAATTTTATAAAAAAATCGTATCCAAAAGAGTACATTTTGGTACACGAAAGATTCTTTAAATCAAAGGAAAAACTTAAAACTCAAGAGGCTCACGAGGCTATTCGTCCGACTGATGTGAAACTGGAATCAGATGATCTTCCTAAGTCACTTACTGAACAACACAAGAAACTTTATGATTTGATTTGGAGAAGAACTGTAGCGACCCAAATGTCTTCAGCAGTTTTTGCTAATACAAAAATATTTGTAGAAGATTCATCACACAAGTACGTTTTTGAAGCAAAAGGTTCAGTCGTAATCTTTGATGGATATTTGAAAGTTTACTACAACAAAAAGAAAGACGAGATTTTGCCGGCGTTAAAAGTCGGACAGTCTATAGATTTATCAAAATTGCTTGTTGAGTTAAAAGAAATGTCGCCTCCTCCAAGATATAACGAATCTTCTTTGGTTAAGGAACTCGAAAGTTTTAATATCGGAAGACCTTCTACGTATGCATCTATTATTTCAACCATTCAGGCTCGCGGATATGTAGGAAAAAATGAAAGAGCGTTATTTCCGACTGATAATGGACTTGTTGTAAATGATTTGCTTGTTAAGCATTTTCCACAAATTGTTGATATTGATTTTACTGCAGAAATGGAAGAAGGCCTTGATACGGTTGCTTTGGGTGAATTGGACTGGAGAAAATTAATAAAAGATTTCTATATTCCTTTTGATAAGTTAGTCGCATTAAAAAAGAAAGAAATTAAAAAAGAGGATATCGTTGTGATGGAAGAAACTGATGAAATGTGTCCAGAGTGTAAGAAAAATAAATTGATCATAAAGCTTGGGAAATTCGGAAAGTTCCTAAGTTGTTCTGATTATCCTACATGTAAATATGCAAGGCCACTTGAATCCGCTGATGCTAACGGTCAATCTACAGATTCTCCGGAGATATTGGATATGATAAAAGATCCATGTCCGGAATGTTCTGGGAAACTTGTTTTAAAAGAAGGAAGGTTTGGGAAATTTGTTGCTTGTGAAAACTATCCAAAATGCAAATTCACAAAAGCGATACTCAATAAAACAGGTCTTAAATGCCCAGATTGTGGAGAAAAGCACGGCGGAGAAGTCATTCAAAAAAAGACGAAA
>PFSJ01000010.1:16547-42094 GCA_002789015.1 candidate division WWE3 bacterium CG_4_9_14_0_2_um_filter_35_11
CAAGATATCCAGATTGCAAATATGCAACATGGAAATTACCAGAGAGTTAAAAGGTAAGCCTTGACCATTTTGGTCTTACATTATACAGTAGTCTTACTATGCAACATTCAGCAACTATGTCAAGCAAAGGTCAAATTGTTATTCCGAAAGTAATAAGGGATCAATTGAGAATATCTGTATCTGATACAATTGTTATGACGATTCAAAATAATTCTATTATTTTAAAACCATCTATTTCTACTAATGAAGTGTTTGGAATTTTTAAGACCAAATCTCCAATAACTAAAAATAACATAAAGGACATTTTTAGAAAGTCTACTTTAGATAAATTCAGTAAAAGATGATTACCATAGATACAAGCGCATTAATTAGGTTTTTCACTAATGATATTCCAAATGATGCAAAAATTGTTAAGAATATTATTGATAGTGAAGAAGAAATTATTATCCCAGACGTTGTTTTTCCCGAAATTGAATACGTATTACTTGGACAAACTTACAATTCAACTAGACTAATGGTTTTAAAGGCTTTTCAGTTTTTATCTTTGAAAAAAAACATCAAGCTTTCTGCTGAAGTTTTATTGGGTATAGAACTTTACGCTAATTCTAATCTTGATATTGCAGATTGTGTAATTGCGGGGACTGCACTAAATATCAAATTAATAAGCTTTGATAAGAAGTTGTTAAAGTTAGTCAAAGATTTTACTTTTTAATTATGTTTTGGCTAAAAAGCATAGTTAGTTTTAGATTCGGCGTAGTCCGGTAAGCATGGGGGTTATCAAGGGTGGAATTGTTGAATCTTATTTCTTTTCTTGACCTTGTGATTTTGCCCTGTTATTATTTCACCATCACGCATTGCCGGATTAGCCTCTGATCCTACGATTTCCGGCAAGAGGGAAAAGAGGCGACCATAAAATCAAATGAATAATAAAAATATAAAACTACCTTCAGTCGAAGAAATGCTTCAAAGCGGAGTTCATTTTGGCCACCAAGTCAAAAGATGGTATCCAATAATGTCAAAATATATACATGGAGTTGAGAATAAATCTCACGTTATTGACTTGTATAAGACATATGAATTATTAGGCAAATCATGTGATTTCTTATATGGAGTCGCAAAATCAGGCAAACAAATCGTTATAGTTGGAACAAAAAGGCAAGCAACTTTAGCAGTTGAGAAATACGCAAAAGAATGTGGGGCATTATATGCTAATCAAAGATGGCTTGGTGGAACTTTTACAAATTTTGATTCTGTCAAAAGTAGTTGGACAGAGCTTCAAAGATTAGAAAAAGGCAAGGCTGTTAATGAATTTGTCAAATACACAAAGAAAGAACAACTTTTGATTGAAAGAAAAATTGAAAAACTAAATCTTGTTGTTGGCGGAATTCAAAATATGGAAAAGTTTCCAGGCGCAATAATTGTTGTTGACGTTAAAAAAGAAGCTACCGCTGTTCACGAGGCAAATGCATACAATATTCCAGTAGTTGGAATTGTTGATACAAATAGCAATCCGACAAATATAAATTACGTAATTCCTGCAAATGACGACGCAATTAAATCAATAAATCTTTTATTGGCGGTTTTATCAAGCGCAATAAAAGCAGGTTATGAGGATCACAAGAAGGAATTAGAAAAGCCAGCCGAGAAACCTGAAGAAAAAACTTCGGTAAAGGCAAAAGAAGTAAAAAAAGATGCAGTCAAAAAAACTAAAGCTAAAGCGTCCAAATAATTATTAGGAGCCCATATGAATTTAGAGGATATTAAAAAACTTCGTAAGCAAACCGGCGCAGGCGTTATGGATACAAAAAAGGCGCTCGAGGATGCAAATGGAGATCTTCAAAAAGCAAAGGAAGTTCTTAAAGCAAAAGGACTGGAAAGAGCAGAAAAAAAGTCTGAACGTGAAATTAAAGCGGGAAGAGTTTTTTCATACATTCACGGAGTAGGAAAAGTTGGTGCAATCATAAAGATCGGTTGCGAAACTGATTTTGTCGCTCAAAATGAAGAATTCGAAAAATTAGGAAACGAAATCGCAATGCAAGTTGCTGCTATGAATCCGGAATCAATCGAAGAACTCTTAAAACAAGATTATATAAGAGATTCATCAAAGACAATAAAGGATCTATTGTCAGAAGTTATTTCAAAAACAGGTGAGAATACAACCATTGCGGAAATCTCACGACTTTCTATATGAATTGTGCTAAATTACCCTTATGAAACATGAAGATTTTTTATCACACCTTTCGAACGTAAAAAGCTTTTTGGCTACAGAGCTAACTAAAATTAGAACTGGTAGAGCAAGTGCGTCTTTAGTAGATGAAATTAAAGTTGAGGCGTATGCGGGTTCTGCTCTACTTCCGATTAAGGAACTTGCCAGCGTTTCAGTTCCAGATTCACAATCGATTTTAATTTCCCCGTGGGATAAATCTGTAGTTAAAAAGATTGAAGCTGCAATTATAGCTTCCGAAAAAGGTTTAAATCCAATTAACGACGGTGAAAATGTGCGAGTCCCAATTCCATCAATTACTGAAGATCGAAGAAAAGATTTATCAAAGGAAATTTCAGGATTAGTCGAACAAGCCAAAATCAAAATTAGAACATTAAGGCAAGACGTTATAAAAGCAGTTGAGGAACAGCAAGATAATGGCGTGATTTCGGAAGACGAAATGTATAGAATGAAAAAAGAAATCGAAGCCGATGTTTCAAAGGCAAATATGGAACTTGATCGAATGGGTCAAGATAAAGAAGATGAGGTTATGAATAAATAACTCATGATTCCACCGATAATACTTTTCTTTCTAATTTTATCTATTTTAGTTTTCATACATGAATTAGGGCATTTTATTGCTGCTAAAAAAAATGGAGTTGATGTAGAAGAATTTGGTTTGGGAATTCCTCCGCGAGTGATAGGTAAAAAAATAGGTAAGACGCTTTATTCCTTAAATTGGTTGCCAATTGGAGGTTTTGTAAAAATTAGAGGCGAAGATTATTCAGACTATGATTCTAAGGATACGTCTAATTTCATTAATAAAACTCCATTTCAAAAAACTATAATTTTACTAGCTGGTGTTTTTATGAATTTTATTTTAGCTGTTGTTCTTTTCTATTTTATATTAGGAAGTCAGGGTTTTAAATCGAATCCAATACTTTTGATGAGTGACTATCTATTTCCATTTGGAAATATTGGGAAATTGTCTTCTGTTGTTACATTTGTGGAAAGTGGGTCTCCGGCTGAAAAGTCTGAAATTCAATTTGCTGACAGAATTGTAATGGCTACGGATGGTTCAACAAAAGCAAATATAAACGGGGTGGATGACCTTAAGAACTATTTAATGGATAAAGAAGGAGTTCCGATTACATTAGATACAATCAATATAAATACTGATGAATTGCATAGCTATGTTGTTATTCCTGAATACAGAGAAGGGGTTGGTCAAGCAGGAATTGGTGTTGGACTTGGAGAGGCTGTAAAGATTGATTACGGAGGAGGCGTGCAAAAAGCCTTTGCAGGCTTTTTGCACGCTGGGAATGTAATTGGTTATTCATTTAAAATGATGGGCGATTTATTCGCACAATCTTTTTCGGAAAAAAGTTTGGCACCAGTTTCTGCTGGTTTTTCTGGACCAGTCGGCATTTTCGGTGCTGTAAAATCAATTTTGGATTATGGCGGAAGCAAAGTTTTCATGACTATCCTTGATTTGTCTGCAATATTGTCATTGTCACTTGGTGTTATGAATCTTCTTCCGATTCCGGCACTTGATGGCGGAAGATGGATGTTTGTTTTGTTCGAATGGGTTACAGGTAAAAGAGCTTCACGCAAGTTTGAAGACAAAGCTCATCAAATCGGATTTATATTTTTAATTGGATTACTACTTCTTATTACCGCTAAGGATTTATTCAATCTTTAATATCCGATATTAAATAAAGCTGATGTCTCGATGAGTTTATGATTGTGTTGCTGAGTGCTTATCTCCTGTTTCGAAAATTTTTAAGTATATTTGATCATCTTTTTAATCCTAATTGCTAGGCTTAATTTATTATGCCAAGTAGACGAGAAAAGCTAACAACCGGATCCTATTATCATATATTTAATAGAAGTGTCGAAGGTATAACAGTGTTTAGCTCCAAGTCTGATTACTTTCGATTCATCTCAAGTGTTTGTTTCTGTAGTGGATTCAAAGGGAGCTTTTCTTTTTACTTTAATGGCCCGTACTCTGATAAATCTATTTACGCAGCGATCGGTTTTAGCAAAATGTGTAGTAAAAATTTAAGGGTCGATGAAAAGGTTAAGGTGATCGCATACTGTATTATGCCGAATCATTATCACTTACTGTTATCACAATCTCGTGATTATGGAATCAGTGATTTTACGAAGTCGATTCAGCTTGGGTATTCAAAGTATTTGAACATTAGAAGACAAAGATTTGGAGCTCTTTGGTGTGGGGCATTTAAATCAATCCATGTAAAAGATGAAGAGCAATTGTTTAAAGTCTCAAGATACATTCACAGAAATCCTGCAGTTTCATCCAAGGTTTCGGTTTCCTTGCAGAATTTAGAAGACTACAAATATTCCAGCTATAGAGAGTATATTGGATTAGACCCGTATGGAATTTGCGACCCTGATGAAATCATAAAAGGGAACTTTACGCCCAAAGAGTACCGTAAATTCGTAACAATTTAATATCGGATATTAAACTGTGATAAAATCCGACCAATGTTTCAATCAAAACTTTTCACAAAATCGAAGAAAGAATCTCCTGCAGATGAGTTAAGCAGAAACGCACAACTTTTAATAAGGGCTGGATATATTTATAAGGAAATGGCAGGGGCTTATGCTTATTTGCCATTAGGCTTAAGAGTTATTTCCAAAATTAAGTCGATCATATCTGAGGAAATGGATGCCATTGGCGGTCAAGAGATTCTAATGACAGCTTTGCAAAGAAAAGAATTATGGGAAGTTACTGATAGATGGAATGATGAAAATGTTGATGTGTGGTTTAAATCTGAATTAAAAGGTGGTCAAAAAGTTGGTTTAGGGTGGTCTCACGAGGAACCAGTTTCCGAAATGATGAAGCAATATATTCATAGTTATAAGGATTTGCCTTTGTATGTTTATCAATTTCAAACAAAATTTAGAAATGAATTAAGATCAAAAAGCGGGATTTTGCGCGGGCGCGAGTTTGTTATGAAGGATATGTATTCTTATTGTAAAGATGCAGATCAACACAATGTTTTTTATAAAAGTGTTATTGATGCTTATATTAATGTTTTTAATCGTGTTGGGCTTTCTGATTATGTATATATAACGTCTGCTTCTGGTGGGGCTTTTACAGAATTTAGTCATGAGTTTCAAGCTATTTCCGAAGCAGGGGAAGATACGATTTATGTCGATAAATCGAAGAAAGTTGCTGTTAATGATGAAGTTTATAATGAAAAAACACTTAAAGATTTAGGCTTGAACGAAAAGGACTTAGAAAAAGTTACTTCAATCGAAGTTGGGAATATATTCGATTTTGGCAAAATGAAATCTGAGCAGTTAGGC
This sequence comes from candidate division WWE3 bacterium CG_4_9_14_0_2_um_filter_35_11, assembly GCA_002789015.1. GTDB lineage: Bacteria > Patescibacteriota > WWE3 > 2-01-FULL-39-13 > 2-01-FULL-39-13. The sequence goes on from PFSJ01000010.1 coordinate 22,087, forward strand.
CTTAGTTTTACAAAGGAAGATGGAAACTCCGAATACGTTCATTTAGGTTCTTACGGAATTGGTGTCACACGTTTAATGGGAACAATTGTTGAGCTATTTAATGACGAAAAGGGAATTATTTGGCCTGATTCGGTGGCGCCTTTTAAAGTCCATTTGATTGGCCTAAATCTTGATAACGCGGATGTTCTTAAAAAGGTAAATGATGCATATGACAAATTTCAAAAAGCAGGAATTGAGGTTTTATTTGATGATAGAGAAATGTCAGCAGGTGGAAAGTTTGCCGATTCTGATTTAATAGGAGTTCCATATAGAGTTGTTGTTTCAGCTAAAACTGGTGACAAGGTTGAGGTTAAAAGAAGGGGCGAATCCGAATCGGCCCTAGTGTCACTCGATAATTTAATATCGGATATTAAATAAATGGACTGCATTTTTTGCAAAATAATAAATGGCGAGATCCCCTCTGAAGTTGTTTTGGAGTCGAAGGATTTTATTGCAATCAAAAATATTCACCCAAAATCGCCTGTGCATATTTTGGTTATGCCAAAGGCTCATGTTGAAAAAACTGATTCAATATCTGGGAAAAATGAAAGTTTTTGGTCTGACTTTATGCTTTTTGCTAATGGTGTTATTTCAAAGTATGATCTCGATAAGTTTGGGTACAGAATTATAAATAATGGCGCAGGTTATCAGGGTGTTGATCATGAACATATCCATGTAATGGGCGGGGAAAATTGGAGGCCTTCAGACGGACTTTAATTTTCTCTTGCGAATGTATTATGCTTTCTATATACTTCACCTGTTGCAATTTATCGGAGTTTTTTATTTAGGAGGTGTTTTTTTCTTATGAAAAAGGGAGTCGAAATCGATTTGAAGGAATCAAATAAGTCTGTCGAACAGGCACTTAGAGAGCTTAAAATGATAATGGAAGATGATATTGAGTCAATTAAGGAGCGAAGATATTATATTAAACCTGCAAGACAAAGAAGAGAAAAAGAAAAGGTCAAAAAGGCGAATATAAGAAAATACAATAAGTATAGTTAAGAAATGAAATTGTATTTTCTTGTTGAGTACAATAAAGAAAATACAATAAGTATAGTTAAGAAATGAAATTGTATTTTCTTGTTGAGTACAATAAAGAAAGTACAATAAATATAGTTAAGATGGAACTGATTTTCTTGTTGAGTACAATTAAGAAAATATAACAAATATTCCTAAGAGTACTTAGTAACATTTGTTGGTTGAGTACAACTAAACAAATATAGCTAATGAATTTTATGCTACTTGAAAAATTACAATCAGATTCTATAGAAGCGCTCAAAATCGGTAATAAGCAAAAGTTATCGGTTTTAAGGATGCTTATCTCCGAAGTTAAAAATTCACAAATTGACATTGTTGCTGCGGGAAAAGAACTTACAGATGATGATGCGTTAAAGGTTCTTGCGAAAGAGCTCAAGAAAAGAAAAGATTCTATTGAAGCATATTCAAAAGCTGGCAGGACTGACCTTTCTGAAGCCGAAGAAGCGGAAGCAAAAATAATTGGTGAATATCTTCCGTCTCAAATGACGGAATCAGAAATTGAAAAAATCGCCTCCGATGTAATTGCGGAAGGTGCTTCTGACTTTGGCGCTGTTATGAAAGCTACTATGGCAAAAGTACAAGGCCGCGCAGATGGAAAAATAGTTAGTGAAGCAGTAAAAAAACTCTTATCTTAATGATTTTCTTTGTGATGAATTCCTAGTAAGTGTAATACGCCGTGTTCGACTAGTTCGGCTATTTCTTTTCGAAAGTCTTCGTTTCCGTACTCTTTGCATTGTCTTTTTGCTTGGTCAATGTTTACGATAATATCTCCAATGTAATATTCCCCAGTTGGAGTTTTTTCATCCATATTAAATGATAATACGTCTGTGGGATAGTCTCTTTTAAGATGTTGTTTGTTTAACTTTTGAATTTCCTTGTCACCTACAAGATGGACATTTATTTTTGAATTTTTCTTGACCTGGTCAATCATGCCCAAATGATAGCATAATTTAATATCGGATATTAAATTAGCGTGATACACTGTGGCTATGAAGATGGTTGTAGGTCTTGGAAATCCAGAACCTGAATATTCAAATACAAGACATAATGTTGGCAAAGACGTTTTGAATTCTTATGTTGGAGAGTCTTTGGAGTGGAAGCAAGACAAGAACTTTGGTGTTTTTTTGGCCAAAGACTCTGAATGTATCTATGTTAAACCACTTTCTTATATGAATGAATGTGGCCCGTCTATTTCAAAAATTTTCAACTTTTATAAAATTAATTGTGAAGATTTGCTAGTTATTTACGATGAGCTTGATATTTTTATTGGTGAGTGCAAATTAGCACGGGCAAAGGGTTCTAGGATTCATAAAGGTATCTTGTCGTTGAATGAAAGCTTGGGTTTTTCGACTTTCTGGCATTTAAGGATGGGTGTTCGTGATTTGGATATTCCTTCGAGTGTTCAAAAAAGTGGCGCTGATCCAGCAAAATATGTACTTCGAAAGCTTTTAGTATCCGATAGAAAAAAGATCCAAAATCTTATACAAACATTTGTGTCGCCTGCGATAAAAGAATGGTTGAGTAAAAAATAGGCACTTACACCTTGCTACGGAGAATGGTAGAACTATATCATTCCGATTGTCGGAAAATCCTTATGTTTTATACAGAATATCGTCCGCAAAAATTCAACGAATTAATAGGAGCAGACCACATTATATCTGCGATAACTGGGGCTTTGGCCAAGGGTTTGCCCGCGCACGCTTACTTTTTTTATGGTTCGCGTGGGATTGGCAAGACTACTACGGCAAGGCTCTTGGCCAAAGCCTTAAATTGTGAAAATCCTACGAATTCACCTAGTTTTGAGCCATGTGGAAAGTGTCAAAGTTGTTTATCCATATATAACGGGAATCATCTTGATCTAATCGAAATTGATGCGGCTTCAAATCGAGGTATCGAAAATATCAGAGATATAAAAGAAAATGTTGTATTGGCACCATCGATGGGAAAGAATAAGGTTTACATTATAGACGAGGTTCATATGTTAACTACAGAGGCTTCAAATGCGTTATTAAAGCTTTTAGAGGAACCTCCGACACATGCTTACTTTATTTTATGTACGACCAATCCAGAGAAGGTAATCGATACAATAAAATCCAGATGCCAGCAATTCCAATTTAAAAGGCCAACGATAAATGAACTCAAGCAAAAGCTTTTAAAAATTGCCAAAGATAAAAGATTTGAAATAACGGAGGACCAAATCCAGAAAATTTCTAAAAGCGCTAAAGGTGCTTATCGTGAAGCAGAAACTCTATTGGAGCAATTAATTAACGGAAATTCCAACGTCATTGGTGATATGTTTGAAACTAATTCTGATTATAAATATCTAGGTGAAATGATATTGAATTCTGATGTCGCTTCTGCAATTGAGCATATAAATAAAGTTTATACTGATGGGAATAATCTTGAGGTTTGGACAGAAAAATATATTTCCTATCTTAGGGGTCTTTTACTAGCTAAAGTTGGCGTAAAGAATCTTTCTGGGGAGTTTTTGGACCAAGATGATGGATTTATGAAAAAAGCTTCACTTGATTTGATTCAAAAGATGGTGAAACGTTTTACGCAAGCTTTGTTTGAATTTAAAACAGCGATTATTCCAACGCTTCCTTTGGAAATGGCATTGATTGATCTTTTGATAGAAAATATTCCAGATGAAAAACCAGTGTCTTCAGCACCACTTGAAATTCCTGTCGTTTCTAGGGATTTTCCATATAAGAAATTAATTGAAGCCGTAAAACCACATAATCATTCTATATATTTGATTTTATATTCATGCGATGTTCAAAGTTTTGACGGAAAATATCTTACATTGGTCGCGTATTATTCATTCCATAAAGAAAGAGTTATGAGTATGAAAGTAAAAGATATAATTCAAGCGGAAGCGGAAAAGTTGATTGGATCTCCGGTTGTTCTTAAATGTGAACTTTCTGATAAAAAATTGGATGCAAAAAAACTTACAGATAAAAATCTCAAATCCGTAAAAGAGCCAATGGATATAGAGGAAGTATTCGAAAAAGTATTTGGTGATGATATGGAAGAGAGTTAAAATGACACTTCCAAAATCACTTCAAAATGTTGTAGATGGATTTTCGTCTTTGCCAGGAATCGGTCCGAAAAGTGCTCAAAGATTGGCCTTTTATTTATTGCGGATGCCAAAAGATGATGTTTTAAGATTTTCAAAAGCTTTGGTCGGTTTAAAGGAGAAAACCCAAATTTGCAAGTTATGTTTTAATGTTGGTGATTCTGATTTATGTGAAGTGTGCGGCGATTCGACTCGCGACCGTAAAACGGTCTGCGTCGTCGAATCGCCGCTTGATGTCCTAGCCTTAGAAAAAGCAAACTATAAAGGCATTTATCATGTCTTACACGGTGTTATAAATCCAATTGCAGGAATTGGCCCCGAGGAAATTTTCATTCAACAGTTATTTGACCGTTTAGATGATTCCAGCTCTGGAATTACAGAAATTATTCTTGCCAATAACACTTCACTCGAAGGCGAGTCCACTGCTATTTATATTCATAATGAAATCAAAAAAAAACATGGAAATAATATCCGCGTGACAAGGATAGGAAAAGGGCTTCCGATTGGTGCTGATATTGAATATGCAGATGAAGGAACACTCAACGATGCTCTTCGTGGCCGCATCAGCTATAGTGCGTGATTCAGGTAGTTGTTGACGCATGTACGTGATGTACGTTAGACTCCCTGCATGGCTATCGTAATAATGAACTCAACCGAAGTACGAAAGAATTTTTTCACGATACTTGATCGCGTTGTCAACGAAGGCGTTGAGGTTATTGTCGAAAATAAGAACTTAAGTAGTAATGTTCGAATAATTGTTGATAAGCTGAAAGTTAAGAAGAAAAAATCTAAAATGGATATTTTAGATAGTCTTTATGGTTCCTTAAAGTCCGAAATCCCATATAATCCCGACGAAACTGCTTTGGCCCATGAACTTTACGCTAAATCCTTCCTTGACAAAAAATGAGATATTTTATAGATGCAAATGTAATTTTAAGGTTTTTTCTCAAGGATCATGAAGAATATTCCCGAAAGGCAAAAGTCATTTTTGAAGAAATAAGAAAAGAGAAAGCTTTAGGATTAGTTAATTCGCTAGTTATACATGAAGTTTTATATGTTTCAATCAATATATATGGACAGGGAAGGAAAATCGTCGTTTCTAAATTAATTGCATTGTTGGAGTTAGAAAATTTAGAGGTTTTAGACCTAGATAAAAAAGATCTTATTGAAGTGTTAAATTCATTTTCAAAACTAAAAATTGATTTTCTTGATTTAGTATATGCAAAGGTTTGCGAAAATAATAAAATGGCGATAATCTCCTTTGATCATCATTTTGATAAATTAGGTGTAAAGCGAGTTGAAGGTATATAATATGAAATTTTATAATTCATTATCTCGAAAAAAAGAGGAGTTTATTCCTATGAATTCTCCACATGTTGGAATGTATACTTGTGGCCCAACAATTTACAGCTTTCCGACTATTGGAAATTGGAGAACTTATACATTAAGTGATTTAGCTGTTCGCACTTTTAAGTATTTTGATTACGACGTTAAGCATGTAATGAACTTGACTGATGTCGGTCACTTAAGTGGTGATAATTTAGGTGATTCAAGTACAGGAGAGGATCGTATGGCAAAGGCAGCCGAAAAAGAAGGTGTTGATGCGTGGTCTATTGCCGGTAAATATGGAAAGGATTTCCTTGATTCCATGAGCCTTTTAAATATAGAAATGCCAGATGTTATTGCAAAGGCAACCGATCATGTGAAAGAGCAGATTGATTTAATAAAAAAAATCGAAGAAAAGGGGTATGCATATAAAACTGATGATGGTATTTATTTTGATGTGGCAAAGTATGAATCAGATGGTAATACTTACGGTGAACTTTCAACTCTCGATAAAATAAAAGAAGGAGCTAGGGTTGAAATAAACCCGCAAAAAAAGGGCCCTCGTGATTTTGCATTATGGAAGTTTTTTGCAAAAGGTCAAAAACGCCACAATATGCAGTGGGAATCTCCTTGGGGAACTGGGTTTCCTGGTTGGCATATCGAATGTTCGGCCATGAGTATGAAGTATCTTGGCGATCAGTTTGACGTTCATTTAGGAGGTGAGGATTTAAGAAGTACTCATCATCCGAATGAAATTGCTCAAAGTGAATGTGCAACAGGTCACAAGCCTTTTGTTAAGTATTGGATTCATGGAGCGTTTCTTTTAGTCGACGGCGGAAGAATGGGGAAAAGCCTTGGAAATGCTTATACAATCCACGACGTAATAAATAAGGGATACGACACATTGGCTTTAAGATATTTCTATTTAAGTGGCCATTATCGAAGGCAAATTAACTTTACATGGGAGGCTTTGGATAGTGCACAAAATGGACTCAATCGCCTGCGAAGGGAAGTCTCAAAACTTGGGTTTTCTGAAAATGCTCAAGCAAAAATGATCGATAATGAGTACAAAAAATCCTTTGAAAAAGCCTTAAGCGACGACCTAAACATGCCAGAATCCCTTGCGATTTTATGGAAACTGCTCGGGGATGAAACCATCTCACTTTCAGACAAAGCATCACTTGTAATTTCATTCGATCAAGTCTTGGGATTGAAGTTAGTTCAAGAGGATGTTGAAAATCCAGATGATATTATTTCAACCGGTCAACTCTCAAAAGAGGTTCAACAATTAGTCAAGGATAGGGAAGAATATAGAAATAAGAAGGAATGGGAGAAAGCCGATGAGGTAAGAAACCAAATTGGAGAATTAGGATATGAGATAGAAGATACTCCGAATGGAGTTAAGTTTAATATCCGATATTAAACTTATCGAGGAGGCCTAAAGTTTAAGCTCCGATTTTAAATTCTATTACGTCACCGTCTTTGACGATGTAGTCTTTGCCTTCTAGACGAAGTTTTCCTGCATCTTTTGCTTTTAGCTTGGATCCAGATGTAATGTAATCCTCATATGCCACTATTTCAGCTTTTATGAAGTTTTTTACAAAATCAGTGTGAATTGCTCCTGATGCGTTTTGTGCGTTTGTTCCAATTTTTATTTCCCAGGCACGGACCTCTTTTTCCCCTGCAGTTAAAAAGGTAATGAGTCCGAGTTTCTCAAAGGCGGTTTCGATGATTTTATCAAGTCCAGCTTCTTTTATTCCCAAATCAGATAGATAGGCTTTTCGGTCATCTGGGCCAAGTGATGAAAGCTCCGATTCTAATTTCGCGTTTATGAAAATGACTGGGTTTTCTTTAAAAGTTTGATTATTTTGTAATTTGAGCCTTTCATCAGTTTCATCAACATTAAATACATAAACCATTTCTTTGTCTGTTAAAAGAAATAGTGGCTTAACAATTTCCTCGTACTTTATTTTGTCTATTTGAGGTTTTAATTCGATTGCAAGTTTTCCACTATTCAGATGGTCATAATATTTTTGGAGTATCTCGTTGTCATTTGATTTTATTTTCAGCTGTTTTTCAATGCTTTCTAGGTCTTTTATAATAAGTTCGCTATTTATGACTTCTGAGTCTGTCTCTGGGTCTTTGCTGTGTTCGCGGATTATATTAGTATCTGAAAAATCACGAACAACTTGAAGAATCATATCAACTTCACGAATGTTTGCTAAAAATTGATTTCCAAGCCCTTCGCCTTTGCTGGCACCTTCTACAAGCCCTGCTATATCAACAAATTCTATGTTTGCATAAACTTTCGGAGGGTGTATCCCTGTATTTTTAAATACAATTTCCGCAAGCTTTTCGAGTCGCACGTCATAAACATCAACAACTCCAATATTAGGGTCAATCGTCGCAAAAGGGTAATTCGCGCTCAAAGCTTGCTCACGCTTCAAAATTGCATTAAAAAGTGTTGATTTACCGATATTGGGAAGTCCGACGATTCCTACTTTAAGCATAGAGTCCTATCAAATTTTTGCATATTGAAAAATAGTATCCGATATATTAACATATTGCCATCACTAGGAGGAAACGACCCTTAGACTGCGTGTCTATGAGCTACGCCCTCCATTTTTATTTTTAAGTTTAAACTCCAATTTGCTTTTTTCTCGATTTAATATTATTTTGTATTCTTGAAAGTCCTTAAGCAAAGAAGACTCCGAATATCTATTTGGAATAACAATTGAGAGCAATTTGCCATTTTTTTCTAAAAATTTGTGCAAACAGCTAAAATCACCGTCTCCTGAAACAATTACTGCTTTATCGTAGTTTTTATATTCAATTGCGGAAGTGTGCAGTACCAATTCAGCATCCACATTTCCTTTAGTTTTCCCTTGGTTGTCTTTCACTGTTTGTTTAAATACCAAAATGTATCCATACGATTTTAGACTTTTATAAAGTAATTCGTTTTGTTTTAGATAGCCAATAAATAGAAACGCTTTCTCTACATGAAATTTATTTTTTAAATATATTCTAAATTTTTTGAAATCTAATTTCCAACCCTTGTAAATTAATTTTTCATTTTTGACAGTATTTTTACTTGTTCCCAAGTTTAAGTTTTGGCCATCTATAAAAGCATAAATAATTAGGTTTTTCGTTTTCATTGTCGGATTATAACTCCACATTAAAATACCTTGAGGGTTTTGTTGCTAGTTGTCTATAATTTTGCTCCATGTTATTATTTCGCTTGTTATGAATACATATGAAGCAATGATCATTTTCAAGCCAGAGCTTAAAGATGATGAAATTAAGAAGAATATAAAAGATATAAAAGAAAAGCTGTCGTCTTTCGGTGGAAAAATTTTAAAGGAAGACAATTGGGGAACGAAAAATTTTGCTTACGAAATGAACAAAAAAACAAAAGGTTACTACTATATTTCTACATTTGAATTAGATTCTCTTAAAGTTACAGACCTTACTACATGGCTAAACCTTCAAAGCGAAGGCGTTTTAAGAAGTATGATAACAGTTGTTAATAAATAAGATTTATTCAGATCATAATAAAATTAGAAACTTTTAACTCTATTATGGTAAATTCAGATAAGTACTTTAGTTAGAATTATGAAAGGTAAATAAAGGTATTAAAATGGCTACGAGATCTTTAAACAAAGTTCAGTTGATTGGTAATTTAACAAGAGATGTTGAATTAAGGTATACAGCAGGCGGAGTTCCTGTTGCAACATTTGGAATTGCTACAAATCGTTCATATAATGATGCTAGTGGGAATGCTGTTGAAACAGCTGAATTTACAAATTTGGTTGCGTGGTCAAAGCTAGCAGAAATTTGTTCACAATTACTCAAAAAAGGCACAAAGGTATATATAGAAGGAAGACTTCAGACTTCGAAGTGGGACGACAAAGAATCAGGAAAACCAATGCAAAGAACAGAAGTAGTGATAAACGATATGATAATTCTTTCACAACCTGGCGGAAATGCTGGAAGTGGAACTCCTGTTGATACAGGTTCCAATTCAGCTCCTGTATCACCAGCATCTTCTTCAGATGATATGGGGCAGTCTGTTGATTTAAATGATTTAGATTTAGGTGATCCAGTTGATGGTTCAAATAGTGAAAACAAAAATGCTTCAGTTCAAGATAGTTCAGATACTCCATTTTAATAAATATGGCAAAAAGTAATACAAAAAAACCTTTTGTGAAAAAGATAGTTAGAAAAATCGAAGATTCTTCTTCTATTAGTGTTGCAGAGATAGATTACAAAAATGTTCCAATTCTCAAAAAGTTTATTGGAGCACGAGAAAAAATAATGTCTAGAAAAGATTCTGGATTAAGTGCTAAAAAACAAAGGAAATTACAAGCAGAAATAAAAAAGGCTAGGATAATGGGACTTTTGCCTTTTACAGATCGACACGCATTGAGTTAAACTTAAGACATGATTCTGCCCGTATTCATTTCTGGATATTATCTACATTGTTTGGTAGTTGAGGAAGACCCTTTCAAGGTTGTAAGCTCTTTTGTCTACAAATTCCCATATGTTTCAAATTTTTCTGACTCATTTATTACTCAAAATAAACTGATTGATGCTATTTCTGATATTACCAAGTTAAAAAAGATAAATAGAGACAACTTACTTGTAGTTTCAAACTCAAAACAAATTAATAATATCGATTCTGATATGATTTTGTCTGAAATCACTTCTCAGGCACCCATTCTTATGTGCTTTTTAGGTCAATATGGCCAATCTGATCAATCAGGTTTGGACAATGATGAAGTTAACCATTTGTTTACGCAAATTTATCTTAGAGAAGACCTTGACGAAAAAGTTAAATTAAAAATTGATACATACAAAATCAAAGAATTTCTAAATGCAAATATTAAAAATCTAAAATCAGTTGATCAAATTGTCGTTTGCAATGATTTTGCGAGTGATTCATATAAACAAAAAATAAAAGGAGCATTTATTTTTGAGCTTGCATCTATTATTGAAAGTCCAAGCGCCTGGGGAATAACATTTGACTACGATTATGAGCTAATTTTGAAGCTTGCTTATTTGATCAACAAGCAGATTAATTTAAAGGACTATATTAGTAAATCGCATGAATTACCTGATATCAAAGTATTATTTGCACCAAATGCGACTGATGCTGAATTTTCAATAGTTGAATCAGATAGCAAAACCCATTCAGGAAATCAGTCTATGAAAATTAAGCAAGACTCTATCAATCCAATTAAGGTTCCGGCAGATAGTTTTATAAAACTCAAATTAAATGGATCCAAGATGCATTTTGCTGGGGAATTTAATTCAGGGAAAGATGGACTTATTATCTATAGTAAGGGGAAAATAAAATGATAAGACCAGAACAAATAACATTTAATAAATCTATATATTACGTATTTGACATACCTTTGGGACACTTATCGGCTGTAAAGGAAGGCGATAGTGTGAAAGTTGATGAACAGATAGCAGTTTTGGATAAGAAAAATGAAACAGTTTTTGTTGAAAGTTTTGGAGACATTATTGTAAAAAAGGATTCTGTTGTAAAGCCTGGTGACATTTTATGTAAAAGGAAAAGTGTTTTGAAAAACGAAAGTATGAAGTCTGAAGTTGACGGAACGGTCGTTTCTATAAATGAAAATGTTATTGAGATAAAAATATACAATCCTGAAACAAAGTTGGATGTCCAAACTAAAGCTCCTTTCGCTGGGAAAATAGAAAAGATTGATCAGGGCAAAATACTAATTAGCTTTTCTGCAATACAATTAAACCTGTTGGCCGCGAAGGGAAGTTCATCATGTGGGAATATATATTATAAAGATGAAAAGGATTTGTTAAAAAAGCCGAAATCAAAACAGGAAGATTTATTAGATGACGCTATTGTGGTCACAAAAATTGGGTCAGTTAATCTATATCCAAAAGTTTCAGCACTTGGTGCACTTGGTTTAATTGTAAATTCAATCGATTTTCAAGCATACGATAAGATTTCTGTGTTGGAGGTTCCGTTTGGTGTAATTGGTGGTTTTGGTGACTTGATAGAAGACGAGACTCTTGTAAAATGGTTTAAGTCAATTGAGGGACAAAAAGTTTGGTTTGATGCAACGCTTAATAGATTAGTTGTCCCTTCTGATAAATGCCCATCCTGGATAAAAACAAAGATATGAAAATATTTAAAATAACTCAGTCACTTATCACGACGATCCTTTTGGTTCTTTTAGGTGCCTTTGGCGGATATTACTTTGGCGTTCGAGGTTATGACGTTAATGTCAAAAATGGAATTTCCAAGGTTGAAGTCATTAATAAAAATGACGTAACTTCAAACAATGTTAATTTTGAAAGATTTTGGGAAGTTTGGGATTTGATAAATAGTAAACACATTAAAAAACCATTAGATCAGGAAAAATTAGTCAAAGGTGCTATAGATGGAATGATAGCGTCAGTCGGAGATCCATACACTTCATATTTTGATGTGCAAGAAAACACCGAGGTTACAAATTCATTAAACGGTTTATACGAAGGCATTGGTGCACAATTAGGGTTTAATGAAGCTGGTCAGCTTATAATAGTTGCTCCCCTTGATGGTTCACCAGCACTTTTTTCTGGAATTAAATCCGGCGATCGTATTTTAGCAATAGAAGGCACAGACACCATTGGAGCGTCCATTGAGTCAGCTGTAGATAAAATAAGGGGAAAGGCTGGAACACAAATAGCACTTCTTCTAGGAAGAGATGGTACTGATGGACCATTCGAAATTAAGATAACTAGAGATACTATAAAACTTCCGAGTGTTAAGTGGGAAGATAAGGGAGATGGTATCGCCTATATTAGACTCTCAAGGTTTGGAGCAGAAACGAATAATGAGTGGACAAAGTCTGTAAATGAGATTGTATCTCAAGTTCCAAATCTTAAAGGCGTTATCTTGGATGTAAGAGATAATCCTGGTGGGTTTTTGGATAGTGCTGTTTTTATTTCATCTGAATTTGTTTCTGACGGTGTTGTTGTAAAGGAAGAAGTTTCTGATGGAACTTCTCAAAATTTCAAAGTAGACCATAAAGGGCAGTTTGTTGATTCTAGTTTAAGATTAGTAGTTTTGGTAAATCAAGGATCGGCTTCAGCATCAGAGATTGTTGCAGGTGCTTTGAAAGAAAGAAGAGGAGCTTTAATCGTTGGTCAAAGGTCATTCGGAAAAGGTACCGTTCAAAAATCAGAAGAATTTGCTGATGGAGCATCGCTTCATGTAACGATTGCAAAATGGCTTACTCCTGATGGCAACTGGATTGATAAGCATAATTCTGAATTTAAAGATAGTATTTATAATGAAGTCAAAGATGAAAAAAACATTGTCGGTGGTATAAAGCCTGATTTCATTGTTGATTTTACTGATGAAGATATAAAAGCAGAAAGAGATCCTCAACTTGATAAATCTATTGAAATTATAAAATCCGATGATTTATTCAAGTCAAGCATAATTTCAAAAATACTTGAGCAGATAAACGCATCGTTATGATAGTATATATCCATGTCTGACGCCAAAAAGTTTTTTCTGATTGTTCTAATTATATTTGTAACTTACACTGGTTACTATTATCAGGATTCAATTTCCGCGTATTTTTCTAGAGATACTAAAGTCGTTGAGATTCCAAAAGACGAATCAAGCTACTCCAAAAATATCTCAATTCTTGATGAGGAAGATGCTGTTATAAATGTTGTGGAAAAATCTACTCCATCTGTTGTGTCAGTTATAAGAAAAGAATCATATTTTGATCCATATCGTGGTCCAATTTATTCAAACGATTCAATCGGAACAGGATTTGTAGTTGATGCTAAAAATGGAATTGTTCTTACGAATCGGCATGTTGTGGATTCATCCGATGCTGAATATAGCGTGGTTTTTGGCGAAGGAGAGAAGTCGTATGATGTAAAAAATATTTACAAAGATCCGGTTAATGATTTTGCCATACTTAAATTAGATGTAACTGAAGGTGCAATTTCAAACGAATTGGTTTTGGGGGATTCTTCGAAGTTGAAAGTTGGTCAAACAGTTATTGCTATTGGAAATGTTCTTGGACAGTTTGGAAATAGTGTTACGAAAGGTATTGTTTCAGGACTTGGGCGTGCAATAACGACTAGCTCCAATATTTTTAGCGATGGCGAAACAATTGAAGATGTTATTCAAACTGATGCTGCGTTAAATCCAGGGAATTCTGGTGGTCCACTTTTAGATATAAATGGATTTGTTATTGGTATTAATGTTGCGATTTCAGAAGGAGCAAATAACGTAGGATTTACGATACCTATAAATGCTGTTAAGCCGGTTATTGAGCAGTTTAATAAGGATGGGAAAATAACGAGGCCATTTTTAGGTGTTGGAGTATATATGATTACAAGTGAAATAGCTGAAAGCCAATCATTGCCAGTTGGAGCTTATGTCCAGGAAGTCGTGAAAAATAGTCCTGCATCAAAAGCTAAAATCAAACCAGGTGACATTATATTGAAAGTAGGCGATGTTCGCATAAATGATGAGAATAGTCTTCCAAAAGTTATTTCATCTTCAGTGATCGGTGAGCCGATCGACGTATTAATTCACAGAAATGGCAAGGAATTTACTCTGTCTGCTCGTCTTTTAGATCGCGAAGACTAGATAGAATCGGCATTATTTCTCCAATTAATATTTTTTCTAAGTTATGCCAACTTTTTTTGATGCGATGATCTGTTACACGATCTTGTGGAAAATTGTATGTTCTAATTTTTTCTGATCTTTCTGCGCTTCCTACTTGGTTTGACCTAATATCATCAATGCTTTTTGCGTTTTGATCGTGTATCATTTGTGACAATTTTGATTGTAATGCAGACATTGCCCGCTCTTTGTTTTTGTGTTGACTTCTTTCATCTTGGCATTGAACAACGATTCCTGTCGGAATGTGTGTAATTCTTATAGCACTTTCGGTTTTGTTTACATGTTGACCACCAGCCCCACTTGCTCTAAATGTATCTATTCTAAGGTCTTCTGGCTTTATTGTAATTTCGGCTTTTTCAACGATTGGTAGTACGGCAATTGTTGCAGTTGATGTATGAATTCTTCCTGATGATTCTGTGCTTGGAACTCTTTGTACGCGGTGCGTACCACTTTCATTCCTTAGAAGTTGATAAGGTGTGTTTTTGCTTTTTGAGGCGTTAGAATCCTCGGATTTGACTTCAAAAACAATTTCTTTTATGTTTCCGATTCCGCCTTCGTTTTTTGATAATTCAGAAACTTTCCATTTCATTTTTTCTGAAAATCTCCTGTATATATTGTATAGATCGCTTGCGAATAGCCCGGCTTCGTTCCCTCCAGCACCAGCTCTGATTTCCATTATGCAATCTCCTGATTGAATTTCGGCCTCAGTATCTTTGAGTGGTTTAGATAAGGCCTCTTTTTGTTCTGAAAGTTTTTGAATTTCTTCAAGAGCCATGCTTTTTATTGTTTTATCACCAGTTGACTTAATCAGTAAATCAAGCTCATGGATTTTGTTTTCAAGTTCTTGAATTTGAGTTTGTATGTAAGAATTATCCATTTTTGCTATTAGATGCTTATTGCATCGATTTTAGCATCTCTTTAAGGGATCTTGGGGCTTCTTCTCTTGATTTCTCTCTTTGGATTTTTTCTTTTAGAGCTTTTATGCGTTTTTGTCTTTCCGTTTCAGCTGTTTTTTGTTTTTTAATAAATTTATCGACCCTTCCTTCAGCGTCAATGAATTTTACGTCGCCAGTCCAGAATGGGTGACATGCGCTACAAATTTCGACAGACATTGAATCTACTGTCGCTCCAACAGTAAAAGTATTTCCGCACGCACATGTGACGACTGCGTCTTCGTTGTATTTTGGATGAATGCTCTTTTTCATAACTGGGATATTCTATCAGTTTTTTTTAAATTCCGCTATATAAATTCCTACTAATATCGTTATTGCTCCTACGATAAATGAAATTGAAATGTTTTCGTGCAGAAAAATCATTGAGATTGGAATGCCAAATAGTGGTTGAATGTAATAGAATATTGCGGATTCAGATGCTTTTAAGCTTGCTAGTCCTTTTTGGAAAAGCATATAAGCTAGTATTCCTGAAAAGATTGCCATATAGATGATACCTATGATGTTTGGATATTTAAGGTACTCAATAATGTTTATTTTAAACCTGGAAACAAATGATGGGATGTTATCGTTTATTATGCATTCGTATTGTTCCGGACTTTTTTGACTAAAACATCCAACAAAGTTGCATTTGTAATCAGTTGAGTATTGTCCAGAGTCTATGTCAGAAAATAAGCAGGACCTTGTGTTTCCATAAATTGCTTTTTTATATATGTTTTTTTGTTCAAAGATCCCGAGGGGTGTAAATATTATTGCGGCGATTGTGAACGATAAAATGGTAAGTATTATTGGATTAACAATTTTATCGTGAGATAAATATTTTTTAACGTAAATGATATATAAACCATCGAATAATATACCTCCAAAAAATAATATGTTTCCAAGTAGTGATTCTTTATTCATTGAAATGATTCTTGATGTTTCAAGAATCGGTGTTGCAAGGATTATTAATGTTCCAATAAATGCAATTAAAATGCCTTCGATCCTTCTTTTACTAAGGATTTCTTTTAGTATTATAAATCCTAATATTGCAACCAAAAGAGGTGAGAATGCTGTCAAAACAGACCCATCAAGAGACTTTGTTTTTGATAAACCTAGGAAAATTAATGATAATGCAATTACATGGCCAAGTATAGATGAGATAAATATATGTTTGGCACGATTAAGGTCAATTTTGTAGTGATTAAGTATGTAAATTGATAGTGGAATGGTTAGAATCCCGGCAATCCAAAATCTTATCATCAGAAAAGAAAACGGAGGAACATACGAGACGGTTGCTTTTATGACAGGCGTCGCAATTCCCCATATTGCAACGGCAAAAAATAGGTAAATTTTTGGCAAGCTAGATTTGAAAGGCGGCATTAAATGTATTCTAGCATGTGTTTTTGTCTTTTTTTCTTGGTGTATCTTGCAATCCCAATCATGATTAATAACAAGAGGGAAGCCGCCGGAGATCCATAATTGACAAGGTCTTTTTGTAAATTTGTAGTTGATTTAAATTGAGATCCTAAAATATTTTTTGCACTGATTTGAGAAAAGTTTTTTTCTGAGGCAAGTTTTTCAAAAAGGCTTGTTGCTAAAAGTGCATTTTCTCTTGATTGTGAAACGAATTGGTTATCAAACATTCTTGTAGTCCCTGCAACTATCATTATTCCCTTGTCTTTATCTGATATTCCGCTTATTGCAACCAAAGGAATTGTTTGAAGATCTGTTTCGCTAAGATTTTGTTCTAGACCTATGTTAAATGTTCCAATTTGTTTATTTCCAAACACAGATGTGGAATAAAGTGTTTCCCAGTCCGGAGATGTTATTTCTAAGCTACTTGACCACGGGAAAATCGCTGTTCCAGGAAGTTCTTTTGTATTTTCTGATGATAAAACTCCAACAGTCCAAAATGGATATGAAACAACTATTACGCCTGATTCGGTTCCAACTTGTGTAGGTACATTTGATCTTAAGTCATAAACTAGATCTGGATTTACTTTGATTCCGAATTCGTTAAATAAGTCTCCATTTATTTCTTCATTTTTCGATGCAGATGTAGTTTGTAGGTCGATTTGAATTAAGTCTGGCATATACAATATATTTCCACCATTTTTGACAAATGAGATAATTGCATCTTCGGAAGCTTTTGAATAAGAAGTAGTTTGTCCTGCAAAAACGATTGCTTTATATACAGATAAATCTGGGACTTTCGCAGTTTCTTCACTTGGAAGAGCGACTGTTGTTACCGTGTAATCTGAACCGATCATAGATTTTAATGCTGCAAAGTCTTGGTATAAATCTTTTTCGCCATTTCCTGTTGCGAAGGCGATAGTTGGTTTTGATGATTCTTTGACTTTGCTAATTGCTTTTGTGAGTTCAAATTCGAGTGAATTAATATCATTTACGTAAGGAATTATTTCTTTTTTGGATTGGTCAGAATCGTTTGATATTACAAGTGCCATGTATCCTTGTTTTACTTGGTATTGATCATTTCCTATAACATTAAACTGAATTGGTGTAATGCCGTTTGCGTCAAGTTCTGCTTTATGGTCATCGGGTAAAAGATATTGAACTTGGATTTTATCGCCTCCGAATGCGGTGTAATCGTTTAATGTATTTTTGAGTTCTGAAAATGCGGCTTGGAATTGTTGTGGAAGGTCATTTGAAGCATAGACATCAATTCGCACTTTGTCTCCGGACTTTAATGTGTCTTTACTGATTTGTGAAAGTGTATATTTTTTGTTTGATGTTAAGTCGACTCGACCTTTTGCGTATCCGGCAGAATAAATTGTAATTGCGGAAATCAGAAGTATTAAAACTAGGGACTTTAATGATTTTATTATCGCAGCTTTCATTTTTGAAAATCTTACTTTTTCTATGTTTGTTATCCCGATGTTTATAGATATGTAAATGAATAAAGCAAAATAGACAATACTTGGGATTTCTAGTACGCCCCTGATAATTGAGAAGTAGTTGTCAGAGATGCTTAGATTAGATAATAAATTTGACACGGAAACAGGAAGGTTTATTGATATTAAGTCTGTGCTTATTATGTTTAATAAAAATATTACGGTTGCGGTTGTTAAAAAGGCTGATATTTGGTTCTTATAAAAGCTTGATATTGCGACTCCAAGTGATGATAAGGTGAGTATAAGTATTAGTGCTCCAAGATATCCTGCTACGGTTTCACCAGTATCTATTTTGCCGATTGTTGAAATTATGAAAGCAAGTGGCAGTGTTAATAAAATTCCGATAGATGAGAAGATCCATGCTCCAAGTATTTTTCCAAATATTATTTCTTTTGGAGTTATCGGTTGGGTAATGAGGTATTCGAGTGTTTGTTTTTCTTTTTCGCTTGCAATTGAACTCATGGTTACGGCTGGAACAAAGATTGTCAGTATCCATGGTAAAAGTTCAAATAGGCTACGTACTGATGCTGTTCCAACTACAAAGAATGTTTTCAGGAATAAAAAGTATAGAACCGAAACTAATATTGAAAGTAATAAGTATCCTTGAGCATGATCTAGGTATGATTTTAATTCTTTGTTTGCGATTTCTATTATTTTATTTAGATTCATTTTTATTTGGAATTGAATGAAATACTTGTTCTAGACCATCTTGGATTTGCATTTCCCAGATTGTCCATGAATTTTTAGAAGCTATTTTTGATATTCCAGGTCGCAGCTCTCTATTAGAGTAGACTAAAACCGTTTTTGCTTTGGTTTTACCTTCTATTTTGATTTTTTCGTCTTTAGATTCAAGAATTTTTTCAAGCGATTCTTTGATCTTTTCGCCTTCAATTACGATTTTAAGGATTTTGGTTCCTGCGAGTTCTTGTGGTGAACCCTGGGCGATTAATTTCCCATCATTGATTATGACCACTTTATTGCACATTGCTTTAACTTCTTGCATAACGTGTGTGCTTATTAAAATTGCTTTATCTTTTGATAAGTCTTTTATTAGTTTTCTTATGTCTTCGCGTTGATTTGGGTCAAGGCCCTCTGTTGGTTCATCTAATATTAAAACTTGTGGATTGTGAATTAATGCCGATGCGATTCCAACCCTTTGTTTGTATCCTTTTGAAAGCTCTCCTATATTTGACGCGAGTTTGTTTTTAATTCCGACTGAGTTTGCAACTTCTTTGATTCTTGGAATTATTTTGGATTTTCTGAGCCCTTGAAGTTTTGCGGTCATTGATAAATAGTCAAAAACAATCATGTCATTATATAAAGGATTATTTTCTGGCATATATCCGATTTGGCTTTGTGTTTTTTGAGTATGAAATTGAGTTGATCTACCATTTATTGTGATACTTCCGGAAGAAGGGAAAAAATAAGATGTAATCATTCGCATTGTTGTGGTCTTTCCGGCGCCATTTGGTCCTAAAAGTCCTGTAACATCGCCTTTATCAATTGTAAACGACAAACCGTCAACGGCTTTTACCTTATCAAAACTTTTAGAAACATTTTTTAAAACAAGCATAACATACAGTATATAGGGGTAGCCCCTGTTTGAAAAGGGTAGCCCTTTTTTTTGATTTTTGACATTGTTTGGCAGAGCCTTTGTGTATTATGTAGTTGCAACGGATGTCCAAGAATTAAATATTAGATATAGAAGTGCCGATATTGTGGATCACTTCCAATGGAATGATTGATTTTTTGATTTCTAGTTTAAACTTATGATATGAGTTCAAACACTAGTGTGCAGAGAATTACTGAGTCTAATCCCGCATCGGAAGTTATTATAAGGAAGTCTGAAATATGGGTAATTCCGCTAGAACAAATCAATAAAATTAGCTCTAAATTATCACCGCCTGATATGTACGCTCTGGCATATAGATTCTATCATTTTATATTATGGAGGATTCAAAAGGGCAATAATTACAGCAATAGATGAGATATCACGAATAGG
>PFSJ01000007.1 GCA_002789015.1 candidate division WWE3 bacterium CG_4_9_14_0_2_um_filter_35_11
GTTCTTTAATTATCGCCTTCATTCTGGTTCTTTTGATTTTTTAATAAAATTCCAAAAGCTTTTTCCCTTTTCATCACTTGGAACTTCACTTTCTACTGTAGCTTCTTTTTCTTCTTGGACCTTTCGTCTCTCGTTTTCTTCTTTTTCGAGTCTTCTTACCTGATTCCTCATTTTCTCGATATCAAATTCACTATCATCATCAGAAAGATTATTATCGAAATTATCAACGTCTTCCACATCATCTTCTGATTCATCATCATCCACCTTATCAAAACGCGAATCAATCTGTTTTATAACTTCATCACTTGTAATACTTGGCATCTCAGGAATACCAACCGATTTATATCCCGAATCAAAACCAGTAGCGATTACAGTCACTTTAATACCTTTTATATTAGGATCGATGTTAGCTCCAAAGATTATATTCGCAGCCTCGTGGGCGGCATCTGAAACGATCCTAGCAGCTGTATTAACTTCATGCATCGTCATATTTGCATCACCAACGATATACATCAAAATTCCGGTTGAGCCATTGATATCAACACCCAAAAGTGGTGAATTTATAGCCAGCTCAGCGGCTTTTGTAGCACGGTTTTCACCATCATCTTCGCCAATTCCCATTAATGCGGAACCTGCGTCTTGCATAATAGTTCTAACATCGGCAAAATCGACATTTACAAGACCAGTAGAATTAATCAAATCAGATAAACCTTTTACAGCATTTCCTACTACTTCATCTGCAACTTTAAATGCATGAGATAAAGGCATTGCAGGATCAACGACTTCAAGCAATTTTTCATTTGGAATAACAATTAGCGCATCAACTTTATCGCGAAGCTCACGAATTCCTTGTTCTGCTTGATTCATTCTTCTTTTGCCTTCAAAACCGAAGGGTTTAGTGACAACTCCTACAGTTAACGCGCCAAGTTGCTTAGAAATTTGAGCGACTACTGGGGCGGCACCGGTTCCGGTGCCGCCCCCCATGCCAGCTGCGATAAAAACCATGTCCGAACCTTGCAAATGTGCCTCAATTTCTTTTTCTGACTCTCTTGCGGCTTCGTCACCGACTTCTGGATCTGATCCAGAACCAAGCCCACGAGTTCTTTGCGGCCCTAGTTGTACTCTAACTTGTGCCTGTGATGCATTTAGAGATTGCAAATCAGTATTCATCGCGATGAATTCAACGCCATCAGTCTTTCCAGACTCGAACATTGAACTTACCGCGTTTTGCCCACCACCACCAACTCCAACTACTTTAATTCTTGCTAATGTTCCCCCATTTGGTTCAATGAATGCCATAATATAAAATTCTTAAGGCAGGAAGGATTTGAGAAAACTAATAACTTTGCTACCTAGCTTACCCATATTAGCACTTCTTTTATTATATGAGGAAGTATCTGACTTAATTCTATCTGCAACAAATTTTATCGTTCCAATTACAGCAGAACTTTGAGGACCTTGGATTTGATCAACAAGCCCAGTTACTCCGATTGGTTTTCCAATTCTGACTGGCAAATGGAACACATCCGCAGCGATTTTTTCTATACCTTTTGTTAAAGCTGCTCCGCCTGTTAAAACAACTCCAGCCGGAAGTTTTTTGTCATAGCCCGCTTTTTTCACGTATATTTGTACAAACTTAAACGCTTCCTCAAGTCTTCTATTTATAATATCGTTTAGCAAATTTTTTGGAACCGTTTCCATCCCAATATGTAAATCACCGACATACATTTCACCTTTTGGTATTTTTGATTCTTTGCCTGATTTATCTATTAAAATTTCCTTTTCGGCCATTTCAAAATCAGTAGCAAGTTTTAATTTAACTTTTTCAGCGTCTTCAAGTAAAGTTCTAAGCCCGATTGCGAGATCATTTGTTATATCTTGACCACCGATTGGCAAAACGGCCGAATAAACAGCGCTACCTTGAGAATAAATACAAATGTCTAAAGTTCCTCCACCAATATCAATTAATATAGTGCCTAATTCTTTTTCAGTATCTGTTAAGACTGCCTCCGCTGAAGCAAGCCCTGAATAAACTAACTGATCAACTTCAACTCCAACTTGCTGTATACATTTTGTTAAATTTTTCAAGGAAGTCATGCTTCCATGAATAATATTCGCTTCAACTTCAAGCCTAACGCCTGACATACCGATTGGATCGTTTATTCCACGTTGTTTATCTACAATATATTCACGTGGAATGACATGCACAATTTCTCTTGAAGATGGAAGTGAAATCGCACGAGCGGCCTCATTTACTCTCATAATATCTTCAACACTTATTTCTGAATCTTGTCCTGAAACAGCAACAACTCCATGCGAATTTAATGATTCAATATGAGTACCACTTGTTGAAACGGCAACTTTTGAGATTGGATGACCAGACATCATTTCGGTTTTGCTCAATACCTCTGATATCGATGAAACTGCCTTATCAATATTATTAACAACACCATCTTTAATGCCTTTTGAAGGGAAAGAATATGCACCTATAACAGAAATCTTTAAACCATCAACTGTAGCTACTACACAGGATATTTTTGAAGACCCAATATCTAGTGCGACGATAACTTGTTCTTTTTGCATATTATTTAAATTTGATAACTGGTTTGGAAAATCTCATATCTATATATTCAATACCTCTGTTTTCAATCGTATACTTTTGGACGATTTTTTGCAAGGTCTCATTAATTCTAGAAATATCTGATTTATCAACGTTTTTGGGCAATATGACCTTTCCTCCGCTATCCAAATTCATGCTTATTTCATTACCTGAAATTATTACTTCACCTTCATCAAATACATATAAAAATGCAGCTTTTATTAAAGCTTCATTTAAATAATTGCCTATCTCTATTGGTTTGTCATATCTAACATCCACTTTTGAATCTTCATTTGCGACTTTAAAAACATAACCTTGTGAATCAATGCTAAAAATTGAACCGTTCGAATCTGAAATTGTATATATTTCATTACGTGACTCAACCTCAATTAGTAATTTACTTGGAAAAATATAAATCTTTCTTTTAAAGGCGTAACTTGGAAAAGAATCTTCAACAAACACCTTGATATCTGAATCATTAATGTCAAAAATACTGATTCCTTTGTATGTTTTTGAAAAAACCTCGTAAAAGCTTGCAATATCAGATTCTCCTGTTCCATCAATTTCCAATTCGTTAATTTTAAATATGTTCTTAAACGAGAAAAAGATGCCAACAACTACTAGTAAGATTAGAGATAATAAATGATAAATAGGTTTCCTGCTTTTATTTTTGTAGAATTTTGATGATCTCATTGCCTAGATTGTCCTGTCCACTCTGGGTCACGATAACGTCTAATGAGTCAGCATGTAATCCTTGAGCCCTTTTTTCTAGTGTATCAGAAAACTCAAGCACTATACTTTTGAAATCGTTTCTTAATAATTCGTCTTCTTCAACAATTTCCCCTAATCCAACTCTAACCAATAATTTCGCATTCCTTCTTTGTTCGTCATTCGAAGACCATGGGATTGGAACCAAAATGCATGGCTTTTTCAAAATAGCTAATTCATAAACAGTGTGAGCCCCGGACCTTGAAATCACAAAATCGCATGAATTAAAAACATTTGCAACTTCTTCCTTAAAAAAATATTCCTTTACAGAAATTCGAACTTTTAAACTTTCATCCAACTTTTGGATTTCGGATTGAATTCTTTCAAAATCAAAATCACCTTTTGTATTTCCACATGACCAAATAACATTAAAATTAGACGCAAAGAATTCTAAATTGGATAAAATAGCCTCATTTAAAATAAAAGATCCTTTTTTACCGCCAGTCACGTAAATCGTTTTGAGCTTATTATTAAAATTTATTTTTTTAGCGTTTTTAAAAAGGCCCAAATCAATTGGCAAACCTGTATACACCATCTTGTTTTTTAGACTATCATCAGCATCATAAAAGTCTATAGGCCATGAGACATAAATCTTGTCTACAAACTTACCAATAATTCTATTTGCAAAGCCGATAACAACTGTTTGCTCGTGTGTCACCGATTTTATACCCAAAAGTTTTCCGACAACAACGATAGGAACAGCTATAAATCCGCCGAAGGAAATTATCAAATCAGGTTTAACAAAAATCAATATAAAAAATGCCTGAAAAAAGCCAAGAGGTATTTTAAAAAAAGACACAATTGCCCTTGGGATATAAAAAGGATTTGTAAATCTAAAAAGCTTACCAGCAGTAATTTTATGATATGGAATCTTCAATTCAGAAACTTCCTTATATTCTGGATAAGTAATTCCTTTTGATGGATACTGATCACCAACCCACTCAATTTTGATATCCTTATCTTTTGCAATTAGCCAATTGATGACTGCTAAAGCTGAATTATGATGACCACCTGTAAATAACAATTTATGTCTCATTAGTCGATATTACCTCTGCTAACATTAATCACAAGACCTAGCCCCCAAAGCATAAAAATCATTGAAGAACCACCGTACGAAATAAGTGGAAGCGTAACACCGGTCAAAGGAAGCATTCTTGTCATTGCGCCAAGATTTATTAGTGCTTGAACAGCTATCCAAGTTATAACTCCGTAAGCTAAAAGAGAGGAAAAAGGATCGGCGGCTTTTTGCGCGATTTTAAGTCCTCTTAAAATCAACGCGCAAAAAGCCGCCACAACAATTACAGTTCCTATAAACCCAAATTCCTCTCCAATTATTGCAAATATAGAATCAGTAGTAACTTCAGGCAAATATGCATATTTTTGTCTTGAATGTCCAAGTCCCAATCCTAAAAATCCACCTGATCCAAGTGCAATCATAACTTGCCTAATGTGGTAACCGGCGCCCATTTTATCCATGCTTTCAGGATTTAATAAAGTTTGAATTCTTTCTCTTCTGTATTCTGATGAAATTGCATACAGAGTAGCAACCAGTGCCAGGATCGGCCCAGCTACAAAAAAATATATCAAACTTACATTAGACAAAAAATACATGACAATCAAAATAAAACCGAGAATAAACGCCGTCGTAAAGTCTGGCTCAATAAATACAAAACCACAAACCGACAACATTAACAGGTTGAATCTAATTATTGAATGCCATAGCCCCATTTCCTTAATTCGTTTAGATGATAGAAATGAAGCGAAGAACACGATACTCGCAAGTTTTGCAAATTCACTTGGCTGAAAACCTATTCTTCCGATAAAAGGTATAAGCGGAAATGGAGAAGGATTTAAAACAAACCATCTTTTCGCACCATAAACAGATGGCACAAAAGTACTAGGGAACAAAATAACTCCTAATAATAAAATAGCCAGTATAAAAGCATACGGTGAATATTTTTTAATAATTTCCAAATCAATTCTTGAAAGAAAAAACATACCTACAAATCCAATGGACATCCAACCAAATTGTAAAAATAAAAAATGATATTTACCGCCAAATACATCCGAAGAATAAACAACAGATGATTCATATACCATCAATAGACCAAAGATGGAAATTAATAAAACTATTCCTAAAAACAGGGTATCAAAAGGTTTTAGTTTTAACATTATCGATTTGAAATGTCTACATTTAACGACTTTAAATTATCGATTAAATAAGGCATATACTCAGAAATAATTTCAAACCCGGATATTCTGCTGTTACCTGAATAACAACAAGAAAAAGCAAGAACAGCTAAACCAACATTTAGATCCGAAATATCATTTTTTACTGATGAAAACGCACTCGGTGGCTTAACTGTTATAAGCGAATATCCCTTTTTACCGGCCTCTGATTCTATACGACATCCCATAATATTTAGATCAGTTATTAAATCCTCAAGCGCTGGGAATGAAGTACAAATTAATTTCACAGTTTTCTTTGTTGTTTTCGCAAGCAAAAGTATCAACGGTGACAAACTACTAAACGAATGGCCTGACCATTCTAGTATTGATTCAATATCCGACCCAGCGTACCAAATTTTTATATTCTGACTCGAAACTTCATACCTAAAACCAATCTCATCCATAGATAAAAGGAAATCTAATGATTCTGAAAGATTATAATTATGAAGAGATATTTCACCGTTTGAAAAACCAGCAATACTTGCATAAAAGTTGAATTCACCCTGATTATACGAAGCCACAAATTCAAGGACATTATCGTCATCATCGAAATCTCTTGCTTCATGAAAAAGGAAAATAGAATCATTTTTATCATAGTCAATTGATAAGTTTTTGAAAATTCTTGACGTCAAAAGCCTAGAAGCAACCATATATGGATTTGCATGAATCAAATCAAAATTCTTTTTTACATCATAATTGATATCCAAAGGAAGCTTAAGATTTAGTATGTTGTAGTTACTTTTCACCAAAACACCGAGTTCTCGAAAAAATTTAACCTCGGACCGCAAATTGGGATGCACATCACATTCTCTGTTCCTTTTTAAAAGTACAGGGATCAAAACTTCCGCAAAACTGTAATCATTCCCGTTGTACAAACCGACCAAGTTATCTCTGATTTCTTGTTTTCCATCAACTGTAATTGTCGTTTCATCTTCCCAATTGACCAAAACGCCGAGATTTTCAATGGCAAAAATAAAATCAAGAAGCAACTTACACCTTGGAATATTTTTAATTCTTGCAAATTTTTCATCAGACAAAGCTATACAAATGTAAAAGATTGACGACAATGGATCACCTGACAGATATACACTGCCTTGTAAAATTGAATGCCCTTTTATTCTTATAGATTGAACTTTTGTATCTGACATATTATTTTTGCTTAATATCTGGAGCCAAACTATAATAACTCGCCAACTTTTCTGCAATCCTCATCCAAAGTGGAACCGCGGTCTCTGATGAATATCCACTTGGAAATTTCGGCTCTACTAATCTTACAAGCATAACAAAATTTCGATAGGTCGGGAAAAATCCAATAAATGTCGCGTTTGTAAGGTTTTCATCATATCCACCTTTTATTGCAATCTGGGCAGTTCCCGTTTTTCCAGCAACTTTGAACTTTTTTGAAACAAAGAATTTAGCCTCTCCACCTGACACAGCCTGAGTTAACATATCAACCATCGTCTCTGCAGAACTTTCAGAAATTGGACGATTTAAAATAACAGGATTTATTTCTATGGTTTTATCTTCTGAAATAATTTTCTTTACAACGAATGGCTTCATCGCAATACCTTTATTTGCAATTGTCGCAAAAGCTTCAGTCACTTGCAGAGGTGTCATTGAAATACCTTGCCCAAAAGATGCATTTGCCAATTCTATTTCTTTCAATGGAAAGTGACTATATAATATGCCTTTTTCTTCACCTTCAAGGTCTATACCGGTGTAAGTCCCAAACGAAAATGCAGAAAAATACTCCATCAAAGCTTTGCCGCCAACCTGACCACCGACCCAAGCCGCACCTAAATTATTCGAGTGCTGAAGAACTGATATCATGGTTTCATCACCATGATGTTTTCCATCCCAGTTATCAACCTTATAACCAGAAAACCAAACTGGACCACCATCATGGTAAATTGTTTGCGGTGTAACTTTTGATAAATCAATTGCAGATGCCATTGTGACGCCCTTTATAACCGACCCTGGTTCATACGTAGTAGAAATTGCACTATTACGGACGGTAAATTCGTCTTTAAAGGCCTCATTATAATCGGCAGGGTTAAAATCCGGATAATTTGCCATTGCGATAACGGCACCAGTTTTTGGATCAAGGATTACAACACTTCCAGATTTTGCGTTATATCTTTCAACGCCATCCTTTAACATTGATTCGGTAACATACTGCACGTACCTATCAATGGTTAATTCAATATCACTTCCATTTTTAGGTTCAATCCTATCGCTTCCTGCCCAAATAATTGGATCTCCACTGGCAGACCTTTCTTGTATAAGCCAACCAAGTTGACCATTTAAATCGCCATTATAATACTGCTCGATACCAAAATAACCGACATTAATTCCAGCATCATCTTTTCCAACAAAGCCTAAAACATGACTCAACATTGTTTTTTCTGGGTAATATCTTGTATATATTTCCCTAAACGAAATTCCATTTCCGAATGCATCAATACCAAGATCTTCAATTTCCTTTTTTGTGTCAAGATCAATTTGGTTTTTCAAAGTTAACCAAGTTCGATCGGCTGCCTTTGCATCAGAAAAAATTTTTTTATCTAAACCATCCATGTAAGGAGAAAGCAATTTATATAAATCAATTTCATCACCAATCTTTTTTAAATTTAAAATTAATTCGTATTTAACTTCTGATGATGCAACAGGATAACCGTCTGAAGTGTGAATATTGCCTCTTTTTGCTGGAAGCTGATATTCCTGCCACTGCTGTTCCCTAGCTTGAGATTTATACTTTGAAGCGTTCAAAACTTGTATCTGAAAAAGCCTTGAAATAATAATTAAACAAAAAGTAATAACAAAATATCTGTATGCATTTATCCGCCATAACTCGGACTTAAACTTTATACCCATGATACTTTTATCTTAAAGCTAAATCTGGAGAAGTATAGAATTCAGATTGTGAATCTGTAAAACCATTTTCAAAAGCGAGTTTGGTCAAATTCGACATAGAGGAAGCAACTGCATATTTATTTTCAAGATTTTCATTTTCCAAAGACAAAGCTTTTACTCTTGATTCAAGTTCGGACAATGCATTTCCAGCTGTAGAGGCTTTATCTGACATATACAAATTCGCACATACAGCAATAGCGACTAAAACGACAAATAAAATATTTAATTTTTTAGCTATATTGTTGTAATTCATTTTATTTTCTTTCAAAAACATACATCTTGGCACTTCTTGAAGATGGATTTTTTTCAACTTCAAGGTCTGTTGGGGCTTTTGGTCCAAGGACCAAAAGCCAATTACTTTGCGACCCCGCTACTTCTTTTACGATATTTTCTTCGAGCGAGTGAAAGCTTATTACTACAAGCCTCCCCTTTTTCGAAAGAAGCGGGGTCGCCCTCTCAAGCGATAGCCTTAGATTTTCGAGTTCGCTATTTACTGCGATTCTTAAGGCCTGAAACACTCTCGTTGCAGGATGTATCCTGCTGTGCGAATATCTTGATGATTTTTTAATTAGCTCCGCGATTTCCGATGCCAAAAGTTTTCGGCTTGAACTTTTGACAGCTTCTTTGATTACCTTCGCAAATTTTTTTGCTTGAGGTTCTTCTCCATACATCACGATCAATTTCTCGATCTGTTTTTCTGAAAGAACAACCAAAAGGTCATATGCGGTAACGGCAACTGAATTATCCATTCTCATGTCTAATTCTGTTCCGTCATCAAAGCTAAATCCTTTTTTCTCTTCTTTTAACTGAAAGGTGCTTGTTCCAAGGTCATATAAAATCCCTGAAACGCTTTCTTCTTTCAAACCATTTTCTTTTGCGACCTCATCTATGTCTTTGAAATTACGATTGGCGATTTTCAGAAACCCGCCTTCAATTTCCTTGCTAAATCTTTCTTTACAATGTTTTATGGCATTTTCATCAATATCAAATGCCAAAACATTTCCACCTATTCTTAAAATCTCCGCGGTATGTCCTCCTCCGCCGAGGTTGCAGTCTATATAATTTCGACCTTTTTTGATATTTAAGGCTTCTATCGCTTCTTCTAGCATTACAGGCTTGTGATACATATTTTTCAACTTTTTGGCTTAGGATTTAAATTTACTAACTTCTCGCCTATTGCAGAGCTTTCCCCTTCTACTTCCATACGTTTTTTATTCCATTTCTCTGATCCCCATAATTCGACCCATCTTCCAAGTCCCAAGAAGATTCCTTCAAGTTTTAATTCGGAATATTCTTTTAAGTAAGTTGGAACAACAAATCTTCCTTGAGAATCAAGTTCGATTTCTGTTGCAGAGGCTAATAAAAAACGGCTGGTGTCTCGAACTAGTCCTGAAACGAAAGGCCCTGATACAGCATCAGAAACCATTTCCTCCCATTGGGCAGGTGACATAATAACAAGACACCCTTCATAACCCTTTGTCATAATCAATCGATTTCCAAGTTCCTCTCGAAATTTTTTTGGAAAAGCTATTCTGTTTTTATCTCCCAGTTTTTGTTGATATTCGCCTATAATCATATGTCAACGTGCTGATGGTTCCACCTATCACCACTTATCACCACCATAATCTATATACTACATTTGACTTATGAATTTGCAACGCAAATAACACCCGAAAGGGGTTAAGCTGGTTTGTAATGGACTCCGTTTGTTGTTCCAAGTTTTGTGATAAAACCCTTGTCCTGCAAAGACTTCAGATCGTACCTTAATGTTCTTTCATTTATTTTCGTGAATCTTCTTCTAATGAAATCAAACGTAACCAGTTGATGGCCTTTTATTAGGTTCAAAATTTCAAGCCTTCTTGGCAAGAATAAATCTGATTCCAAATAAGAAGTTTTTGATAGAACAAGGTTTTTCGCCTTTTTAGAGGTTTCTGAAATTGCCTTTAGCATATAAATTAGATGTCCAGTGATATCAGATTCGGGTTCTTCTAGCGACTGATAATACCCCAAACGGTTTTCATTAAGATACTCCTCAACAGATAAAAGGCCTTTCATTCCATATCCTTTTTTATACATGACCATTTGTAAAATTAAACGTCCTACTCTTCCGTTTCCATCAATAAAAGGGCGAATTTTTTCGAAAACATAATGGGCGACACAAGCTTTTATTACTGCAATTTTTTCTTGAGAATCATCATTTATATAATTAACTAAATTTAGAAGGAGTGGCTCAACCGATGTTGGAGGCGGAGACAAATACACGACAATACCTTGAGAATTAAAAATAGCACTCATTTCGGTTCTAAATTGTCCTGGACTAGCGAACAATCCGGACATAACAATTCCGTGAAGCTTTTTTATATCTTCAACTGAAAAATCTTGGGAATTATCACTTAACACAAAATTGATAGCTTTTAATAGATTAAAAACTTCAATTTTCTCTTTATCAGAATCTGACTTGCGGGTTAAATCGTTTAAATGCAACCTATTTCCTTCAATTTTCGCGGAATAAAGTGAGCTTGATAAAACAGACTGCCTTCTTATATTCTGCTCAATCCTAAGTGGTATGAAAGTATTTTCAATTGCAGATTTAGAATATTCAATTTCTTGTAAGAGATTAACCATCTCTGGAGTCAATTTATATGAAGGGATAGTGGTAGACATTGCCCAATGTTACCTAATGTTGCCTAATATTGCCTAATATTGCCAGATGTTGCCGAATACTATATTTGCTTTTGATTTTCGGCCTCGTTATTCCACGAACTCTTTTTTCAATCCAAGAATCGGAATATCCTTTGGCTTTATACAAAGCCCTTCGCAAGCTCTGGATCTTCAATCTCCTAAACCCTTTCATAACCAACCTTAGCTAGCCATCTTTTAAAAGACTCTGCTTTGGGCGAAGGAATTGACTGGATAATCCTAAAAATCCCTTCTGTGTTAGCGCAGTTTACTTTTTGGGCACCACCTGCTGTTTGAATTAAAAAGGAGGTGGCAATTTGCCCCCACCCTTTAGAAAGTTCTGCGTCACGCCTTCTCATGTCTTTGATATATCCAACAGGTTGTACAGAATCAGTTAGTGCCTCTACTACATCTACTATGGCAAACCGCCACTCATTTCCATGTATAGTTTTTCTAATTTCTTTCCCTTTGAATATAGAAATTCGAGTGTTTTCAATCATGCACCTTATATTAGGAATGGGATTTATATCCAAACAAGAATGACAAAAAGGGACATTATCGATTGTCGCCACTGCCATGAAGAACTCCACGGTCTTTTCTTGAAAAGAGCTTATCTAAATTAGATTGTGCAATTTCTTCTAACGAAAGTCCTAATTCCGTAGATAATTGTGATACGTACCACAAAACATCACCTAGCTCTTTTTTAATATCCACAATTTTTTCTAAACTTGGAACTCCAGCATCATCTCGAATCACTTTTTTTATTTTATCGGAGACCTCTCCACTTTCTCCAGCAAGTCCAAGTGTTGGATATATATAATTGCTTCCTAAATCTGGATATATTGCAGTCTCTCTTGATTTTTTCTGATATTCATCAAAGTTCATTTTTTATCTCCTCAATTTTGACTCGTATTTGTTTTGTTGTGTCTCTGTCTCTTATTGTTACAGTTCCGTCTTCTAGCGTTTGGTAATCGATGGTAATGCATTTTGGAGTTCCTATCTCATCTTGAGAGTAATAACGCTTTCCGACATTTGCACGGTCATCCCACGCTACAACAAATCCAGCTTCAACTAAATCCCCATAAACCTCTTTGGCCTTAGCAACAACTTCTGGCTTATTTTTAACCAATGGAAAAACTGCAACGTCATAAGGAGCAACTTTTGGATCTAACTTCAAAACAACGCGATCGCCATCTTCAAAATATGCGTTATCCAATAATGCGTACAAAGTTCTATCAATACCAATTGAAATTTCAATTACATTAGGCATAAATTCCTTGCCTGATTCTTGATCCTTATACTTGAAATTCACACCGCTAAATTCTTGATGTCGGCTTAAATCATAATCTCCCCTATGATTTAAAGGGGATAACTCGAACCACTTTCCAGACGAAGACTCAAACTCAAAATCATTTTGAATCTTTGCATAATGTGACATTTCCTCTTTTGGAATCTCCCTATACCTAAATTTATCTTTCGGCATTCCAAGCTCAGTTACAAACCAATTAAGCATAAATTCTTTCCAATATTCGTACCATTTTTCACCTTTCTTAGGATCCACAAAATACTCCAGCTCCATTTGAGTAAACTCGCGCATTCTATAAATAAAATCTTTTGTTGTAATTTCATTTCTAAAAGCTTTACCAATTTGCGCAATCCCAAAAGGAGGCCT
This sequence comes from candidate division WWE3 bacterium CG_4_9_14_0_2_um_filter_35_11, assembly GCA_002789015.1. GTDB lineage: Bacteria > Patescibacteriota > WWE3 > 2-01-FULL-39-13 > 2-01-FULL-39-13. Next base: position 12,861 of record PFSJ01000007.1, read on the forward strand.
TAACCTCATCGACTGCATAACATTCAAATATTGAAGAAAAATCACCTGGCAAGTTTCACCACGAAGATATGCCTTTTGCTTTGTCTCATCTGTACTTCCGAGTTCCGCTGAAACTAAAAGATTAAAAGATTTTAATTTGGTCAACTCATTTCCAGATGGACTTTTAATATTGTTATCATCCAAAAGCTTTTGCATTTCCTCAAAACTCATTTTGGAAGTATCAATCTTTAAAACTTCCTCTATTAAATGATCAGCACGATATCTAATATGTGTTTTTTTATCTTCGACTAAAGGATCATTAAAAGATGCGACATGTCCGCTTGCTTCCCATGTTTTAGGATGGCAAAAGATTGCTCCATCAAGACCAACAACATCTGTTTTAGATTCAACAAAAGCTTTCCACCAAGAATTTTTAATATTCTTAAGCATTTGAGCACCAAGTGGACCATAATCATAAGTAGAAGAAAATCCTCCATAAATTTCCGATGAAGGAAATACGAATCCGCGTCTTTTACATAGTGAGATTATTTTTTGTGTGTTATCCATGATGGGTAAATAATAACAGGTTTATAGTATAGTGAATACCATAGTGAATGAAAGATATTTAAACACCGAAGGAATCATATTAAAACGAATAAATTATAAGGACGCTGATAAAATACTAACTATTTACACAAAAGAAGCTGGCAAGATTTCAGCAATTGCAAAAGGAATAAGAAAAATCAATTCGAAAAGAAAAAGCCATCTTGAACTTTTAAACTGCGTAAAAATGCATCTAATCAAAAGCCATGGAATGTATATAGTTGCTCAAACCGAAGTTATTGCAACAAACCCCCAAATACGTGGAAATCTTGAAAGGACAAACCTTGCCTATTACATAACAGAAATCTTTGACAAATTAATTCCTGAAGAAGAACAAAGCGATTTACTTTTTAAATTTTTGCAAAAAACACTAAAAGTGCTAAATGAATCGTCTGACATTACATTTGTGAATGGATTTAACCTAAAACTTTTAAAACTAACGGGATTTTATAGTAAAAACAAAATCGAAAGTTTTCCAAATGAAATAAAAGAATATTTTAAACAATTAGAAATAATGAAATACGAAGACGTCTTAAACATACATCCAGACTACATGCTCGCAAAAACCTCACACGAAATACTAAGATCTCTAACAGAAGAGGTTTTAGAAAAACCATTAAAAGTTAAGCTTTTTGTCTGAATTTAGAAGAATCTTTTGACTGACTCCGTTTAGCCCGATCGTATAATCATCTATACTAGTTCCTGCTTGTCTTTGTATCAAAACATTATAATCATCTATATTTACAGATTCAGGCAACTCATATGTATAAGTAACAGTCAAATCAGTTTCCTTTTGTTGTCTTGTAAATGATTCAAAAAACGTCTTTTCTAATTCCATGTCTGCATATTCAGCACCATTAGCCTCTTGTCCATCAGAAGCCATTGTAGAAATCATCTTTGATCCAATCGGAACATAAACTCTTAAATAAGCATTATAAAAACAACAAGGATCAATATTATACCAATCTGGTCTTTTTGGATTATGAATAGTAACTTCCACGGTTCCAATTTTTTTACCGTCAACGATATTTACATCCTTTTTCACGGATTGAGTTACAAAGCCTTCTTTTGACCAGTCAGCCTTGCCAGCGCCGAAATTACTTCTATTTACATGAAGATAATCAAAACCAACAGGAGTTTTATCAACCTCTCCCGAATAGCCCAGATTTTCAAAGGCAACCTGAACAGGCGTATCAAATGAATATAAAATAACATCTTTCTTGCTCAAAGCATCAAGCATAACCTTTGTAATGTTCAAAAGATTTGTAGCTTCGGATGTGAAAACCTTTTCTAACATCGACTGGCCTAAAAATTTAATAATTTCTTTTCTACCAATCGTTTGGGCAAGTTTTCCGCCAGCAATATTTTCGAGTTCATTAATTACGTTATCTGAATTAAATTCCGTGAAAGGAACCGTAATATAAGATCCGTTATCAGTTTTGACAGAATACTTATCAGTATTAACAGGTCCAACAACTTTTAACATATCAACCACAACATCATTATTAATTTGAATTACGCCATCAATTTTTTGTGGAAGACTTCTGTCTTTTCTCCAAAAGCCAGTAAGCAAATTATCGGAAGCGATAGGAAAATCCGGACTTACGCTAGTCGCATCCCTTGCATATAAACGATACGTATTACCCTTTAAATACAAATAATTTCGTAAAAAGTAAGGAACATTTCGATTAACTAAAAACGAAGACCCAGTACGATCGCCTTCATCTATAAAATAAGTGTCAATTGAATAAGTAATTTGAGGAACGCCTTTATCAAACTCTACAGCGACTATATATGTATTAAATCCTCCAGACATTCGAATTTCGTAATTATTCGCCATTAAAATCAAATACTTCTTTGGCTCATTCAAACCCATGAATTCCGGAAAAGCGTTAAACATTGCTTCAAATTGAGGTGCCTTATCAGAAACATCTTTTGTGACAGCTTGTAATGTTGAAATTTGAGATCTTAAATCTAAACTAGGATCAACACCAAAATATTTTACGAAAAACGGAAGTCTTTTTGGATATCTCGTTGCATCAATTTGAGAAAGCTCATCATTTATCTTGCCGATTTTTTCTGAAATTTCATTTACCTTTGGAGCAAATTGTGGCATTAAACTCATAAGCTTCGTAACTCGCTCTTGTGCTGGAACACTTTCAGGAACAACACCATTTGTTGAAAAACCAAGGTCTGCTGCGTACGGCTCTAAAATGTTTACGGCAAGCTCTCCAAGTTCTATCCCTTGAGTAGCTGATGCAAGTAATCGCTGACTATCTTGATAATAAGCCTCTGTCTTTGGAAATTTTCGAATCAAAGACATGTTTTGTTGGTAAACTGATTCGAATTTAACTAATTCATTTTTTGTAGACAGCAAGCCTTCATTCACTTCTGTGAAGTTGAAATCTCTAAGTCCTGTTGTAATTTGTGCGGAACGTTGCTTTAAAACTTCTGCCTCATTCGCAATTGCAAGAGCTGGCCTAATTAAAAAGAAATAAACAACAACAAAAGCTATAACCAAGAAAATGATGAACCCGATTAAAATATTTAAAAGGATTTTAAAATTAAATGAAATTTTTGGTAAGGAAAATTTGTTTGCAAATTCAGGCATAAAAATAGAATATCATATCAACTATGCAATTCAATACGCACCTTCACCCTTTATTACTGCAAGCGGTGTTTTGAAAAGTATCGTTAAATCAAGAAAAATAGATTTCTTTTTTGCATACTCGCATTCCAAATCAATCCTTTGATCAAAGTTTATTTTTGACCTACCACTAACTTGCCAAAGCCCAGTTATACCAGGTTTAACCGTTACCATAACTGATAGTTTTTTTGCATTCACACCATTTCGACCTTTATATTCATCAAATTCATCAGGGCGCAAAGCTCTTGGACCAACAAAACTCATGTCTCCGATAAGAACGTTGAAAACCTGGGGAAATTCATCTATAGAATATTTTCTGATGAATTTCCCAATTGGAGTAACCCTTGGATCATCCTCCACCTTATTATTTCCACTTCTCATTTTTGTATACAATTCTTTATTTTTAAAAAGAATGTCATCGGCATTTATTACCATTGATCTAAATTTCCAAAACTCAAATTGTTTACCGTTTAGACCAATCCTTTTGTGATGGTATAAAGGAAAATTTCTATCATTTGCCCAAATTGCAACTCCGGTAACTACAAATACTGGTGAAAAAGCTACAAGGAAAATTATAGAAAGAATCAAATCCATCAGACGTTTTAAAAAGTTATATATCATAATATTGCGGAATTATAAACTAAGTTTGGAAGCTTCGCTTCCGACTGACTCTTTATATGCTTGCAATGTCTTTTCGGCCATTTCCCGCCAAGAAAACTTTTTGACATTTTCATTTCCCTTATTAATCAAATCCAATCTTAAATTCTCATCTGTCAATATTCTAGACAAAGATTCAGTTAATTCAATAACACTTCGCGGATTAAAATAAAATACAGAATCCTTAAAAATCTCTCTATGAGTTGGAATGTCAGAAAGCAAAACTGGAATGCCGAATGCCTGTGCTTCAAGTGGAGTAATACTAAAGCCCTCACTTAATGATGGAAAAACATAAGCCGCAGCATTTTTATATAAAATGGCCAAATCTTCTTCTTTAACATATTCATTTTCAGAATACCTCGCAGGGAATATAACTTTTCCATCTAATTTTAATGCATGCGCAAAACCTGCTAATCTTTGCGAAAAATTGTCAATTTTACCTGCAACTACAAGATGAATAGTTTTTCCGAATTTTTCTAAAAAGTCCCGGTAAGCTATTAAAAGGATATTTAGATTTTTATGGACATAAGAACTTCCAACATATAAAAAATACATATTTGTGATTTTCATTTCTTCAAGCCTTATAGCTGAGGCTTTTACATCGGCAGGAGATAATTTCAATAACGTGTCATCAACGCCTTCATATGTAACAACAATTTTTTCGGAATCAAGCCCAGAGTAAACTTTCAAAATATCATTTTTCACAGTCTCGGATGGAACGATAATTCTTGATGCTTTTCTTGTCCCCAATGTCGTTACTAATTTATAAGCGAGGCTTTTCAAAAAATAAGTTGGAGTTGGAAGCGTCGTTGCATTTTTGCCAGCGAAATTATGCATTATTAAATCATGAATTGTTACTACAATTTTCTTTGGATAAAAAATAGGAATATTAAAATGCGGAACATGCAAAAGGTCTAATCTTGCTTGAATCAAATCCTTCAAAAACAATGTCTGCTCTTCTACTGAATATATTTTGTAATCAGCTATCCACTTTTTGAATCTTGGATTTTGGGGATGGTAGGACCGGCTGCCGGCCCCGGTCAGAAATATCACATAATCATTTTCATTATCAACTTGCTCAAGTTGTCGGATAAGGTTTCTTGTGTATCGGCCGGGGCCGGCAGCCTCATATAATCTTGCGTCAATTCCAATTTGCATTTCTTATTTTCCCTAAAACTTCTATTCCAAATAGAACAATAAATGTAACGAAACTGGGGTAAACATTTTTATAGTGCTTTTCATAAAAAAGCTTCATTGCTTTTATCGATTCACTACTCATTTTAATTTTGGTCTCTTTTGTTGCAGTTGAAATGTCCTCAGTTTCTTTTCGTGTTCCGACACTTGCACCTTTATAGTGTACCGCTTCAAACATCGGCAAATACATTATTTTGTATCCAACCTTTTTTGTTCGATAGCAAAAATCAACGTCTTCACCATAAACAAAATAATCCTCATCCCACAAACCGACATAATCAAAAATTGATCTACGAACCATCATAAAATGAGAAAGACATAAATCAATTTCGTGAGGTTTTGAAAAATCCTTATAACCTAAAAAATATTGGTTGAAAAGCTTTGATTTTGGAAAAAGTTTTCCAAGCCCAATAAAATGAGAAATCGAAGTCCACGGAGTCGGAAATCCGCGATGGGCATCAAGATCTAACATTCCATTTCTTAATACTAATTTGCACGTTGCAATTCCTATACTTTGATCATCATCCAAAACGCTAACCATTCCATCTAACGTTCGATTTTGAGGAAATGCATCTGAACCCAAATATAGGACATACCTTCCAGTCGAATTTTTCAAACCCACGTTATATCCCTTGGCCAAGCCAACATTTTCACCAGCAATTAATTTGATATTTGGAAATTCTTCTTTGACCATTTCCGCAGACTTATCAGAAGAACCGTTATCTACAACGATAATTTCATATTCCAAATTGATTTCCATATTTAAAATATTTTTTAGACAATCTCTTAAAATATCTTTTGTGTTGAAATTTACGATTACGACGGACAGATCCATATTAAAATTCAGTATATCATCTACTGGCGCTAACTTAAGTTACTTTTTATTGCACTTTTTCACGCGAGATTTGCGGGGTTTGTGGCAATGCAAAATTTTAGTGGTGCCACCCAGGAGCCACTCGGTGGCCACCAGTGGCCACTGGGTCCCACCGGGTAGCCACTCAGTGGCACCACCATTTTTTTGCTTACACACAAAGTCCCAACGAAGAAATCTCACGCTCCAATTTTTTACCATCATGCCTTAGCAAATTTCTTTTAACTCTATCCCTTTTATCGGATTTACTTCAACTGCCCTAAGTAGATCCGCACGAATAACTCTTGAGTCAGAAGCCAAATCATCCTCAACCGCATATGCTCTTTCCAATTCATATTTTTTTAATGAACTTTTTTGAAGTTTTTATTGTTTATTAATATATAGTTAATTTTCTTCCATAAATATTTTTCGATTTCAGAAACATAATCAGATGTTTTAAACCCATGTGTCTGTCCCCATTTTGAGACTATGTTTGGAATATAAATAATTTTTGCATGTGACTTTTGATCGCATCACTTACTCCGTCAACAATAATATTGACGAGTAAACTTGTATATAAATCTCTGGGACCCATTATTATATAGTCGGCATTTAATATTTAAAATCCTAGAAGCTTTACGAAATGCCGCTTCTTCACCTCCTAATATTTCAGTTAAAACAGTGTAAGTTCCAGTTCCTCCGCCTATTACAACTATTCGTTTCATACTTAATCTAGTATCATAAACTATAAATGAAGAATTTTCCAAAAAAGATTTTAGAAATATATAAAGGGAATTTTATTTTGAGTAGATCATCTATAGTTATCGTATCATCTCTTGTTGGAAGTGTTTTTTCATACCTTTTTCAATTTCTATCTGCACGAAGTTTGAGCGTTTCCGAATATTCAGAATTAGTTTCGCTTTTTTCCTTAAGCGTAATAATCAGCACAGTAATGCTAATTTTCACAAATGGAACAACAAAACTCGTTGCTGAAATAAAATCAATTAATTATCCAATCAGAATTTCAAATTTTTTCTTCTCTCTGATGAAGCTTGTTTTGATAACAACTGTATTTGTTTTTTTCGGTATGATAATTTTCCAAAACCAAATTGGATCATATCTAAATATTTCAAATATAAGTCTGATTTATATATTCGCAATTGCCGTTATTCTTGGGAATATAAACTCTGCATTAGGTCCAGTTTTGCAAGGGCTTCAACGATTCAAAGCATTTTCGTTTTACAACATATTTAATTCATTTGCAAAATTTCTAGTCGCAATAGTCGTTTTATATTTTGGACTTACAGTAATAGAAACATTCTGGGGCTTAGTAATTTCGACCATAGCAGGCATTGCTTTTGGTGCCACCTTACTTAAGAAGAACCTAATGTTAAATTTAAAAGCCTTTGACAAAAAAGATATAAAAACCCTAGCAAAATATTCAATTGGAAGCATTTTAATTTTAGCTGGATTAAATTTCTTGCAAAATAACGACATAATTTTAGTAAAGCACTACTTTGATTCAAACCTTGCTGGAATATATGCATCTCTAACTGTTATTGGACGAATTGTATTCTTTGCCGCATCACCAGTTGCGATTGTTATGCTTCCAATTTGCGCTGAAAGATACAAACACGGTGGAGATGTAATAAAACCATTTTTGATTTCCATATCAATCTCTGCATTAATTGCTTCATCCGTTTCACTGATATATTGGCTTTTTCCTAAACTTATAATCGGAATTTTATTCGGTCAAAAGTACATATTATCTGCTCCATACCTACCAATATTTGGACTTTTTATGTTTGTCTACACACTCTTATATGTTGTTGGAATGTTTTTTATATCCATATCAAAATTCAAGCAAGGCTCGCTAATGCTAATCGGAGCAATCATACAAACTGTCGGAATTTACTTTTATCACGAAAATTTATATCAAGTTATATGGGCATCGATAATTGGAACAATCGTTTCGCTAATTGCATTAACGCCATTTCTAATTGCCGATATTAGAAAGAAGTGAGGGATTTTGTTCTTGACGATTTGTTCCAAGTAATTTGTAATGTAATCCATGTCAGATAATATTCAAACAATAACTAAAGACAATGTTGAGATTCGAGTTCATAGAGATTTATGCATTAGCGCAGGACCTTGCACAGTTTACGCTCCAAATACTTTTGATATTGACGACGAAGGAATAGCTGCCATTAAAGATGGTGATTGGGACGCATTTGAAAAGATTTTTGAAGCCGCAAAAAGTTGTCCAGTTATGGCAATTGAGGTTTATAAGGACGGTAAAAAAATCTATCCAGAAAATTAACTGATTTAATAGCCAATATTATTTAAAAGCTGACTTGCTTGTACATTAGATTGATCAACTGACAAAATATCGATAAGTAGGCTTCGGGCTTTTTCTACATCACCCATTTTCGAATATATTAATGCAAGGCTATAAGCAAGACTAATTGATGGATTTTTTGAAAAAGCTGCCTCCATATATTTTGAGGATTTTTCATAATCACCTTTATCAAAATAAATCCCTGCAAGATTTTGTGAAGATTGCCAAATGTTTGGATTTATTTCAATTGCTTTTCGATAATCATTTATTGCGTTTTCAATGTCACCTTTGCTTTGATACGCGGAACCTCTATTATGATATGCATCAGCATAATTTGAATTAATTTCGATTGCCTTTGAGAATTCCTTTATTGCGTTATCAAGATCATTATGCCTTGAATAAACATCTCCCATATTATTGTGAGTTGTTGGATTTGAGGGTGAGGTTTTTGCGGTTGCGACCCAAAGTGTATCCTCGTTCTTCCAATCCATGTTACGAATAATCGTCCTTACTCCAAGCGCAACAATCGCAACCGCAAAAACCGCATATACAAAAACTCTTAAGTTCTCCTTTTCTGCAAGTTTACTAACCAAAAGTCCAACTATCGCAAATATTCCCAAAGAACCTAAATACACATACCTTTCCGCAACAATCCAGGCTAAACCAAGCGGAGCTAAAGTTACAGCCAATGAAATAAAAAAGAAACTTCCCCAAAAGAAAATGAAGCCCCAAGAGCTATTTAAATTTCTATTCTTCAAAAACTTAAAAGAAGCATAAATTATAATTCCAACGAAGAATGTAAGAATTAAAGATCGAATTAGATACTGTCCGTTCGAGAAACTCATTTCCGAGTGATACAAAGTTAATCCAGTTGGCCAAAATATCATTCGCAGATACTCTGATATCGCAATCGGTATCTGCACTAAAGGACTTAGAACATCAGTTGCACTTGAATAATAATCTTGTTGCAAACCAACTTTTCTTTCTGCAATCTTCCCGAAAAACAAAAGCGAAAAGAAAATAGTCGCTAATAGATGTGGAATATAAGTTCGCATTTTCGAAAATTCACCTCTGAAGATAAAATCGTATATCGGATAAATTATAATAAGTGGAACGGCTTTTTCATTCGTAAATATCGATAGTAAAAAGAAAAATGCAGAGAATGAGAGGTTTCTTAAATTTCTTGAATAAAATATCCATAAAGCAAAAGACACCAAAAAGAAAAATGTATATTTATCGTATGGACCTCCTGATATCCATGTAACAGATTCAACCAAAATCGGATGCACAGCAAATAAACTTGCAACAAAAATTCCTAAATTCCTGGAATGTTTCTTTTGAAAAATCAGATAGACAAGTAAAACCGATCCAATGTGGAATATGAGATTTACGAATCTAAACAAAAAAGGATTTGGCCCACCAAGCTTATACAAAAGAAAATACGAGATTGTAGTAACTAATCCATTAAATTGTTCAAAGTGGAAAGTTTTTAAATTAGGGTTATTTAGAATTGATCCGATATCATCAGAAACCAATCCACTATTTAGCCCATTTGCATATACAAAAAAAGTTAATAGCAAAAACCCTATCAATATTTTCTTTTCAGCTTTTACCCAATTTACCAGATTAAACTCTTCACCACTTTTGTTCTCCGGCTCAAGTCCGCGAACATACTTTTCATATTTTTCTTTTTTCCAAATTCCATTAAGGTACGAAAGGACCTCTTGTTGCAAAAGCCCCAAATCTTGCGAAAGTTCCGACAGATTCAATTTGTTAATATTCTTCTTAATGAATTTTTTTTGAGTGTGTGTTAAAGCCACATAAAGATTTTAGCAAGAATTGGTGATAAAATTTATACCAAATGGAAATAAGCTTACTATCCGTAATCGTTCCTATATATAAACAAGAAAAGACAATTAAAGAAGATTTATTATCTATTCACTCAACACTTTCTAAAACACCTTACAAGTTTGAAATCATTGGCGTTGTTGACGGAACGACACTGGACAATTCTCTTTCTGAAGCAAAAAAAGTTAAAAAAGATAACGTCAAAATTTTTGGATATAAAAATAATAAGGGCAAAGGGCAGGCTGTTAGATTTGGAATGCAAAAGGCATCGGGGGACGTTATTAGTTTTATTGATTCAGGAATGGATATTGCGCCAGCCGGAATTGTAATGTTACTTGAGCATATGAAGTGGTATAACGCAGATATTATAATAGGTAGCAAACTTCATCCGGCAAGCAAGGTGAAAAACTATCCAGCTAAAAGAAGATTTTTAACTTATTGTTATTACATGATGGTAAAAACCCTATTCGGGCTTAAAGTTCGTGACACTCAAACTGGATTAAAAGCATATAAAAGGAAAGTTTTAGAAAAGGTTCTGGATCTTTTAGTTGTTAAAACCTTTGCTTTTGATATCGAGCTTTTAGCGGTTGCGAATAAATTAGGATTTAAAAAGATTTATGATGCTCCAGTTATTGTTAATTGGGAACCTACAAATACTTCTCTTGGCAAAGTTTTCAGAAGCGGAATAATTCGCGATTTTATGATGGATACTTTAGCCGTTTGGTATCGAATGAATATTTTAAAGTATTACTATAATGGTAGGCACCGCGTTAAAATTTTTGATAAGGATTTGGGAATGAACGTAAATACAGGCGCAATGTATGAAAAGAAAAGGCAATATTTGATAGATTTTGTTAACAAGATTCTTCATCATGCAAGACACTAAGCCTTTAGTCTCGATAATTATAATTTGCGAAAACTGGAATAATTTTTTATCTGAATCACTTCCCTATTATTCAAAATTGGATTATCCGAATTTTGAGGTTTTTGTTTTCATGACGGAAAAACCTTCAAAATCTGTGATAGAAAAATTTCCGAAAATCAAATTTATAACTTCCGCTGAAACAAAAAATAAACCTGCAGAAAAAAGAGACTTGGCAATCAAATATGCTGATGGTTCATTTTTTGCTTTTATAGATGATGATGCATTCCCACATAAAGATTGGTTAAAAAATGCTGTTGAGATACTGCAGGATAAAGAAGTTGTTGCAATCGGCGGTCCTGGAGTTACTCCAAGGAGGGTAGCCCCTGAGCAAACCTCAGGGGCTACCCTCCTTGAACACGCCTCGGGCTGGGTCTCGGCAAGTCCTCTTGGCGGATTTGGCTCTACGTATAGATTTATTCCACAAGAAAGACGCGAGGTTGATGATTTCCCTTCTATGAATCTTATTGTTCGAGCAGAAGATTTTAAAAAAATCGGCGGCTTTGATTCATCATTTTACCCAGGCGAAGATACAAAATTTTGTTTAGACCTAACTCAAAAACTCCACAAAAAAATAATCTATGACCCAAAGGTTCTTGTTTATCATCACAAACGCCCGCTTTTTAAAAAGCATTTAATACAAAATGGAAGATATGGCTTACATCGCGGACACTTTGCCAGAATCTTACCTAAAACATCACGAAGGTGGTTTTATTTTATTCCTTCAATATTTGCACTCGGCGTTATAACGGGAAATATCGCTACAATAATTTCTGAATACACAAAATCAACTGCACTTATCGACATATATGCAACGATCTTTCAATTTTTCTTTGGAATTTATATCTTCATGCTTTTTATAAACGCTACTTGGGTATTTGGAAAATCAAAAACCCTTTACATCGCTTTCCTAACAATCCCTGGAGTATTCCTAACTCATCTTTGGTATGGAATAAAATTCATACAAGGGTTCATAAAGCCAAAAATGGAAGACAAATATGGAAGGGCGGAGTAAAATTCAATTATGAAAAAGAAATCAAAAAAATCTAAAAAAAACTTTTTGGCACTCGCAGGAGTTTTTAAAGTCAAAAACCCTGTAAAATCCGAGGAAATTCGCGATATAATCGATTACTCAAGTGGCAAAAAATAATGCAAAGAGGTATAAAAAGACTATTAACTATTTTTTGTTTTATCTCTTAGATAATCATGCGAATCCCGTGCGATTCCCATTGCATATCCAGGTTGGACCTGTCTCATAAGTCCCATGTTAAATTCGACCCGTATCGGGCTTTTATAACCAGTTTCTAAAAGAGCGTCAATCATTTCATCCAATTCCGTATTTCCTCCATTTAAAGTTTCTAACAATTCTTTAGGATCTTTTGCTTGAAAATCGACTAATCCGATTCGACCAGGTTGACTGAATGTTCTAATAATATTTTCCCAGTTACCTAAGCTAGTAAAAGAACCAACAGGACGTCCTGGATAACTTCTCGAAATTCTTTCAGCTTCATTTGGCATAAGACCTCTTCTTATATGTCTAGTATCAATATCCACAGCAGGGATCATTGATTTTTTAACACTAATTTCATCCAAAATTTCTTGTGCAGACATATTTAGCCCTGGGTGGATTTCTAAAATTGTTGCATCAACCCAAATTGAACCGGCTCCACTAAGCGGATAATCTGGCAATTCATGAACAATCTCAGTTAAGGTTGGCTTTGATTTATCACCGGATCGATACGCTTCAGCCATTCGATAAAAACCTTCACCAGAATAGTATTCACTTGGGAAAGCAATAAAATCATGAAATTTAGGAGCTCTTGGATCACCTGTTCTCATAACATTTACCACTTCCATAAAACCTGCCCAACCTTCACCTTCTGTTGGATTCCAAGCCTTTTCTATAAAATGCACTGGTAAGGATAATTGGATTTCGTCCGGATAAACAAGTCCACGGAGTGGCAACAAACATAGTGAATTATATCCATAGTCTCTTAACCTTGCTGAAGCTTGCTCAACATATTGTCCAAGTACTGACATTGGCAAAAACGATGCCATATTTATACATAGCTCATTTTCTCCGGCTACTTGATCTATAGATTCATTATTCATTGCGCCAAATTTTATCAAACTACCGGCTTTCCCTCAACTCCTCCTTGACTCTTTATCCCTATTATTTTCTAATAGATGTCATGACTGATAATATTCAAATTGCAAAAAAGGGTGATATTGAGATTCGTATAATCCGTGATACGTGCATTAGCGCAGGGCCTTGCACTGTTTATGCTCCAGATACGTTTGATTTAGATGACGAAGGAATAGCTATTATCAAAAATGGCGATTGGGATTCTTTTGAAAAGATTTTTGAAGCAGCAAAAAGCTGTCCAGTTATGGCAATTGAGGTTTATAAAGATGGAAAGAAAGTTTATCCAGAAAATTAATATCGCGTTACATAGACATTGCTCTATCTATCCGTTGACACTAAGTACTACTTATTTAATAATGAAGCTGTGAAAAAAGAAAAATCAGACGTAACAGTTGTCGTTGGTTATCCTCCAATTGAAACCGAAAAAGGCACGCCTCTTTTGAGTCAGAATAGGCAATTTCAATATTTCAATTCTCCAACATATATTTATCCAATGGTTCCGGCATATGCTGCAAGTAATCTAAAAGATAAAGGTTATAGAGTTTATTGGATGGACGGCATTTCAGAAGGCAAAAAATATGATCAATGGATTGATGAATTAACAGCGACAGCTCCTGATTTCTTACTGATGGAAACAAAATCGCCTGTTGTTAAAGCTCATTGGAAAATTATAGATGATATAAAATCAAAAATTCCAGATCTAAAAATTGTAATTGTCGGAGATCATGTTACAGCATTTCCAGAAGAAACTTTAAAAAATTGTAGCGTTGATTACATTATTAAAGGTGGAGATTATGATTTTGTAATCGTAAATCTGCTGAATCACATATATGCGGGTGAAGATTTAGAAGGCGGAGTTTATTGGCGAGATGGCGATAAAAATATCAAAGCAAAACCAAAGCAAACAATTGGAAAGTTTCATAATTCAGGGCCAACGGCTTTAAGACATAAACTTGACGATTTGCCATTTGTCGACCGCGACTTAACCAAATGGGAACTTTATGCTTACGAAAATGGAAACTATAAATATACTCCTGCAACATATATGTATAGCGGACGTGACTGCTGGTGGAATAGATGCACTTTTTGCGTTTGGGATCACACAATAAATCCAATTGGATCATACAGAAGCTTTTCACCTGAAAGACTTTTTGCTGAAGTAAAACACGTTGTCGATAATTATGGCGTTCGTGAAATTTTTGATGATGCCGGAACATTATTTATTGGTCCAAAACTTAAAAAATTCTGCGATCTTTTAATTGAAAGCGGATACAACAAAAAAGTTGTATATGGATGCAATATGAGGTTTAATGCATTAACTCAAGAATATTACGACTTAATGGCAAAAGCTGGTTTTAGATTTATTTTATATGGGATGGAATCTGGAAATCAAAAAACATTAGATAAGTTAGACAAAGGGACAAAAGAGGAAGATACAATAAACGGTTCTAGAATGGCAAGTAAAGCAGGTCTTGAGCCACACGCAACAATAATGCTTGGTTATCCATGGGAATCTTATGAAGATGCAAAACGAACTATTGAAGTTGCAAAGTATTGTTTTAAAAAAGGTTATTTTAATACTATGCAGGCAACAATTGTTATTCCCTACCCTGCAACACCACTTTGGAAGGAATGCAAAGAAAAAGGCTGGCTATTAACAGAAGACTATGACGACTATGATATGCGTGGCGCTGTTATGAAGATTCCTTTCTCTGAAGAAAAACTAATGGCATTAACACAAGATTTATATTCAGCATTTTTGTCGCCTCAATATATGCTTAGAAAAGTTATAAGCATAAGAAATCTTGATGACATTAAATTCTTTTATATGGCTGGAAAAAAACTAATGGGACACTTACTAGACTTTGACCCAAGCCAGACAGATGTAAACTTCAAATCAATGAAATTCTGGAAAAATGCAGGGCGAAAATTGCTTTCGCAATTTTCGCGAAGTAAAACGCTAGTCGACGCTGAGAAAGACTTAGTATGAGGGTAGCCCTTTTTGTATGAATGACATAAATTGCAGTCCGTCAGTCGAAAAAACCTTAAAGCACGAGATGGTGCATCTGGCCGTCTCTATAGGGGTAGCCCTTTTTGTACAAGTGACCTACTTCGACACAATGTTGTCGGTATTCACATTAGCACTCGCAATGTTTCTTGATGCCGATCACTTATTTGATTACGCTTTATATCTTTACAAGAGCGAAGGTGGGATATTCGGACTTTCGAAATTCTCCATAAAGGAATTTTTAAGCGGGGCATACTTTCAAAAATGGCAAAAATTCATAACTCCGCTTCATGCATGGGAAATTGCAATCGCCTCATTATTACTATATTTTTTCTGGCTTCCCTACCCTATCTTTATGTCAATCGCACTGGCACTTTCATCACACTACCTGGTCGACTACTTCACAAACAACGTCAACAAAAAAGCATACTTCATAACATACAGAGCAAAAAACGGATTCGTCAAAAAAGCGATTGCGAGTTGAATTTTCTGATAGAATCCA